>NZ_JBBAWK010000038.1:0-3115 GCF_040397215.1 Candidatus Limnocylindrus sp. | reverse complement strand
CCTGTATTGCGTGGGCTTCCAGACCATCCTCGCCCGCTCCACCGAATGGGCCGCGACCGGCAAGGTCAGCCTAGCCGTCCCGGAAGGCTTCCCGACCCTCGATAAGACAAGCGTCATCGAGCCGTCCAGGGTCGTCTGGAAGAAGTAAGCGCCCGTTCACGTCCATAACGAAGGCCCGCCATCGCGCGGGCCTTCTGCTTTTCAGGCGAAGCGACGCATCGCCACACCGACCGTTGCGCAGATCTGCTCGGGCGAAAGGCTGATGCTGACGTGCAGACACTTCTCTGTCGCAAGATTCGGACGCTCCAAGGTAGCAAGCTGGCTGCCGAGCAGGCCCGGCGGCATGAAGTGCCCCTTACGCGCATCGATGCGTGCCTGCAGAAGTTCCTGACTTCCATCGAGGAAGATGAAGAAGAGCTCAGGGTCCCCTTCACGCAGGCGATCGCGATAGGCTTTCTTCAGGGCCGAACAGGTCACGACCATCGCTTCGCTTCGGGCCTTGCCCTCGGCGAGACGTGCGGCCATCGCCGCCAGCCAGCCAGCGCGGTCGGCGTCCATCAGCGGCGTACCGGCGCTCATCTTGGCGACGTTCTCCGCCGGATGAAAGACGTCGGCCTCGATCAGCGAGGCGCCGGTGCGCTGCGCATACATCTCCGCCACGGTGCTCTTGCCGCAGCCGGAGACGCCCATGAAGACGAGGTTCGGATGCGCCATCGCCGCTCAGAGATTGATCGTACGACCTTCGCGGAACGACTGGTCCGCCGCAGCGACAATGCGCATCGAATTCACGGCGTCATCCATGTGCGCAGTGAGGTCGAGGTCTTCGCGGATGGTCTTTTCGAAATAAATCTGCTCGCGCTCGCAGAGCCCGTCATGCCCGGGATCGGCATCAGTCGGCACAATCTCGTCGGGCTTGGTGAACTTGCCGTCGGCGCCGAGCTGCGAGGAATGCACCTTCAGCGCCTGAGCGGCGGAGTGCGAATCGACGTCGGCGGAATTACCCGGCTGCGAAGCCTTGCCAGCGACGATAGAGACGCAGCCCTTGGGCCCGATCACGTCCTTCACGAAGAAGGCTTCCTCCGACATCATCGGACCCCAGCCGGCCTCATACCAACCCACGGAGCCGTCGGCGAAGGTGACCTGCAGCTGGCCGTAGTTGACCATGCCCGCCGGGAGTTCATCGGACAGACGCGCGCCGATGCCGGAGACGCGCACGGGGCGGCTACCGGTCATGAGGCACATCACATCGACGTAATGGACTCCGCAATCGACGATCGGACTACAGGTCTGCATGAGTGCGCGGTGCGTCTTCCAGTTCTCCCCGGAGCTCTGCTGGTTGAGGTTCATGCGCATGACGAGCGGATTTCCAAGCGTCTGGACGGTCTTGATGAACTGAGTCCAGGCCGGGTGATGGCGGAGAATGTAGCCGATCACGACCTTGCGCTTCACTTCCCTGGCCTTGGCGACGATCTGCTCGGCCTCGGCGACGGTGACAGCGAGCGGCTTCTCGACGAAGACGTGGCAGCCGGCCGCGAGCGCGGCGACGGCATATTCGGCATGCGTGTCAGGGTAGCTCGAGATCGAGACCGCATCAGGCTTGGCGGCCTTGAGCGCGGCATGGAAGTCGCCGTACTCCGCGTAGCCGCCGCCGAGTTCGGCGTTAAGCTTGGCCCGGGAATCGGCGGAGCGGGTCACAAGGCCGACGATCTGAAAGCCAGGCAGCTTGTGATAAGCGAGCGCGTGCGAACGACCCATGTGGCCGGCGCCGACGCAAAGGACTCGGATAGGGGTCTGGCTCATGCGCCGAGCATCACCCTTCCTCCCTCCGCTTCAAGTCGGGAGAAGGTGCTGACTCGAAATTAATCGACCGATTAGTTCGGTAACGGCTGGCCCACGCCCTTGGCCTTCTGCGCGTCGAGCAAGGCCTTGAGCCGAGCGACGATCTCAGGGTGATCCTTCGCGACGTTATTGCGCTCGCCAGGATCGGACTGCAGGTCGAAGAGGCGAGGGCCAGACTGGTCGCGACTATCGCTAGCCTGTTCGGCTTCACTACCCAGCAGATCGACCAACGGCCCCTGCGCCTTCTTGCCCTTACCGGGAGCGCCGACGCCGGAAATGAACTTCCAGCGCGCGTCGCGGATGGAAAGCTGATTGCCCTGCGTGCTCGAAATCAGGGTTTCGCGGCCGGCGCCTCCTGAGAGCGCCGCGGACGTGTCGACGGAATCCAGCTTCAGGAAGTCGCCAGGGTCGCCACCGGCGACCTTCGTGAAGACCGCGGGGAGGTCGACCTGCGACATCAGGGCATCGGAGACGTGGCCGACGGGCGTATGACCGGGCCAGCGGGCGATGAAGCCGACGCGCGTACCGCCTTCGAGGATGCTGTATTTACCGCCTCGGAAAGGTCCAGCGGGCGTGTGGCCGGCCTGCTTATTCAGTTCGACGGCTTTATCCTTATAACCATCGTCGAGCACCGGACCGTTGTCGGAAGAATAGATGACGAGCGTGTTCTCGGCGAGGCCGTGCTTGTCGAGCTCGGCGAGGATGCGGCCGGCCTGGTCGTCGAACGCCACGACGGCGTCGCCGCGCGGGCCCAACGGGGTCTTGCCGGCGTAGCGCGGATTGTGCACGCGCGGCACATGGTTCTCATGCGAGGCGTAATAGAGCAAGAAAGGTTTGTCCTTGTTACGCGCGATGAAGCCACAGGCCTTGTCGCAGAACGTGTCGCCCATCGTCTCGTCATTCCAGAGCGCCGCCTTGCCGCCCTTCATCCAGCCGATGCGACCGACGCCGTTGACGAGGGCCATGTTATGGCCATGCGACCAATCCATCTTCAGCTTCGCGCGTTCGGCATCGGTGGTCAGGTCAGGATCACCTAGGTAAGCCTGCTTATAACTGACTTCGATCGGGTCCTTGGGGTCGAGGCCGACCACGGAACCATCCTCGACGAAGATCGTCGGTACGCGGTCGCCAGTGGCGGCCATGATGAAGGAATAGGTGAAGCCGATCTGATTGGGCGACGGGTCGATCTTCTGGTTCCAATTCACGTCGCCCGAGCCCAATCCGAGGTGCCACTTACCGACGACGCCAGTGGCGTAACCCAGCTTGGCGAGACTGG
>NZ_JBBAWK010000037.1:0-3163 GCF_040397215.1 Candidatus Limnocylindrus sp. | reverse complement strand
GGGGGCTGGTGGAGCTGAGGGGATTCGAACCCCTTACCTCGACAATGCGAATGTCGCGCTCTACCAATTGAGCTACAGCCCCAGCGGAGCGGCAGAATACCACGGCGACGGCTAGCATCTACGGGTGAACCCACTCATCCTTGCCCTGCTCTCCGCTGCCATGTGGGGCTGCACTGACCTCGTCACCAGTTTTGTTGGTCGGCGCATCGGCTCGCTGCGCGTGGTGGTGATTGCCGTCTCCACCTCGCTCCTTCTCGCCGGCGTGGTGGCGATCGCGCGCGGCGCGCTAACGACTGACTACGACACCACGATTGTCGGCGGCACGCTGGTCCTGGGGGTCGCCGCAGGCATTGCGTACATCGGCGTCTTCACCGCATTCCGCCTCGGTCCACTCAGCGTTGTCTCGCCGACGGTGTCGGCATACGGCGCACTCGCCGCCTTCCTTGCCGTGATCTTCTTAAACGAGCGTCTGGCCTCCGCCCACGTTGGCGGTGTCATCGCAGTCGGGATCGGTATCAGCCTCCTCGGCCTGCAGACCACCGGCACCGGTCGGGATCGGCGCGCCTCCCTGGCGAGCCCAGGTGTTGCGTTCGCGCTGGTTGGCCTCCTGTTCTTCGCGATCATCACCGTGCTGCTGACGATTCCAATCAAGGCGTACGGCTGGAGCACCGCCATTGCCCTCTCCCGCATCGGCAACCTGGTCACCGTTTGGGTGATCTTCTTTCTTCTCTACATGTACCGCGCACGCCTGCCGAAGTGGGCGCGCCACGACCTGCTCGGTGAGGGGCAGCGCCTCGATCGGCTCGGATTTGCGCTCGCCACGCTCGTCGGGCTTGGCGACACCATCGCCTTCTTCATCTTTGCCGCGGCGCTTGAGCAGGGGCCAACCTGGGCGGTCTCACTCCTCAGCTCGCTCGGCCCGATCATCGTCGTGCTCGGCGGTCTCTTCGGCTATCGCGAGCGACTGCGCCTCCCGCAGGTGGTTGGCTTGGGCGCCCTCGCCGTGGGCTTGGTGCTCGCCACCCTCCCGGCCTAGCCCCCTTGCGCAAGTAGAACGTCTGTTCTATTATGAGGCGTAGGCGAGGGCAGTATCCTCACGAGGTGTTGCCCCATCTCGGCCCTCGCCTAACTCCACACTTCTTCCACCGCGCGGCGCTCCTGGCTGCCCTCCCGTTCCTTCTGGCCGGCTGCTTCGGGTCGGCTGAGGCGACGCCCACCCCAAGCCAAGGAGCTACCACCGTGATCTCAACGGAATATGGACGCGTCTGGGGTGCGCTCCCGGCGGACTTCCCCCTGCTTGCGAGTGGTCACTCACTCGTGCGCCTCGACGTGCCGGCCAGCGGAGCGATCTGGAGCGAGATGGGTGTTAGCGAAGCGACCGCTGCGGCGATTGATGAGCTGCGTCGACTCGCATGGGACGTTCAGGGGCCGACCGGCACCGCAACCGCGCGGCGCATCAACGCCACCCGTGATCAAGGGGCGTGCGTTCTGACCATTCTGGTTGAGCCACTCGGCACGCGTACCTCGCTCGTCGTTTATCTTGGTGAGGGTTGTCCAAAGCCGTAGCGCATTGAAGGAGGAGTCATGGCACCAAAGCTGAAGCGTCGTGAAATCGTGCTCCCGATCTTGTTAGTGGTTGGACTCTTTGCGCTGACGTTCGCGGTGATTGCCGCGCAGGTACTGGGAGCGAACTCCTAGCGCTTCCCCTTACGTCGCTCCGCTTCAATGCGGCGACGGTCGCGCTCCGTTGGCTGGTTTGGACTCATTGCGCGCAAGAAGCGCGAATACCAACCGGCGAATGCACCGGCCAAGATTCCCGCCGCAGCGACGCCATAGATATCAGTCAACATTGCGCCAGGGTTTCCAATATTCTTGGTGATCCCGTCCAGCAAACCCTTCACAGGATTTCCCTCAACAAACGCTGACATGTCACCGAAAGTGCCGACGACCGCTGACGCCACGTAGGTGATGATGCCGAAGAGCCCGCCGATCATCCACGCGCCACGGCGTGTCAGCATTCCGCCAAGGAAGGCGATGACAAACGCTGGGGGGAGCAGAATCGATTGAACACCGAGTTGCGCAATGTTGGATGCGAGCATCCCTGGTTGCAGTGCAATAACCGTTGTGACGACTACGACAATGAGCGGCAGCAAAAAGGCGCGGGTGCGCACTAGCGTTGGAAGGTAGGCGAGATCTTCACGAATTGGTGCGCGGCCGGCCGATGAGCGGAGCGCTGCCCGCAGTCCGAGCCCGCCTGTGGCTGGTGGCGTTGGAACCCTTGCGGCTGCTGCGGCTGGGGCCTCTGGGGTAATGCCGAGAGCCTCTGCCTGAGCGCGCTCCCTTGCGGCCAAGCGATTGCGGCGACGTGCCTCTGCTCGATCGTTGGCGTGCTCTGGATTTGTCATCTGCTCATCCTAGACGCGGGCGGTACACAGCGCGTGGGAGGCTTCGCCACTCGCCCTCGCCCAATCCGCTACGGAGTGACCTTATGGCGAGAGCGAATACTTTTCGTGCAGCAACTCTTGGCGCCACACTTCTGGCGCTCACGCTCCTCCCACCGACGCTCACGCGGGCCGCTAGCCCTAGCGCCCTCCTGATCAGCAGTATTGCGACGGGCGGCAGCTCCGCCTCCGACGAGTACGTGGTGATTGAGGCGGTGGGTAGTGGTGGCTTAGCAATTGCCGACTATGAGTTGGTCTATACCACTGCAAGTGGCGCCACCACGCGACGCCTCATCAGCCTAGAAGGCGCGACACCACTCGCAGGGGGCACGCGGCTGCTGGCCGCTAATGGTCTTGGAAGCTTTGCGGTCGGCGCATTTGCAACGTGGAGTGAGGGAATTGCCGCAACGGGCGGCGCACTACGCCTGCGCGTGCGTGCTACCCCCACGCTGGTTGCCGATGCGATTTCATGGGGGAGTGCAACGTTGGGCGCTGGCGGTTTTGGCACGCCAACGCCTGCGATGTCGTCAACCACAATGATTCAACGACGCCGCAACGTGGACTTAGCCCTGATCAATACTCAGAGCAACAGTGCCGACTTCGTACTCGTTCAACTTGGGCCCCCAAGCCTGGCACCTGTGGTCCCGGGAACCCCTGCACCGACTGCGGCACCAACGCCGACCCCGACCCCTGCACCGACTGCGGCACCAACGCCGACCCCG
>NZ_JBBAWK010000036.1:0-4318 GCF_040397215.1 Candidatus Limnocylindrus sp. | reverse complement strand
GTGGCCGCCTGATCGTGCTCTACCGCCCAGGCGTGGGCGCTCATCTCGGCCTCCACCAGCAGCCGGCGAATCTCGGCCTCACTCCACTCTGGGTTGGGGCGCGGCGAGATCGGCTCCTCTTTGAGGGGTTGCCGTAGGGGCGTGTAGGTGTTCACGGCGCGATTGTGCAGGGTGATTGTCAACGGAAGATAAACGCGAAATTTCCCCTGCCGTTAGATCACTTGCGAGCTTTTGCAGCCGCCTTCTTTGGCGCAGCCAACACCGCAGCACTTGGCAGCAAGAGGCTCGCGAGCCCGGTCAGCGCAACCGCAACGAGTGGCGCCAAGATGGCCACCTCAAATCCGCCTCGCAGCCCCGCTGGGGTGAAGTTCGCGCCAACGGCATCGAAGAAGAGCACGCTGATCACGGCAACGCCGATGGCGCCACCAACCTGCTGGAAGGTGTTGAGCACCCCCGACGCTGCGCCAGCATTCTGAACATCTGTCTGGGCAAGGGCGAGGTCGGCGAGCGGCACCAGAATGAGGGTCAACCCAACGCCGGCGATCGCCAGCGGCACCAGCAAGTCAGATCCGACCAGGCCATCGCCTTTGGTCAGGATAACCTCCTTGATCAGGGTGTAGCCAATCAACTGCAAGACCGCGCCAATCGCAATCAGGTACTTCCCAACCTTGGGGGCCAAGGGAACAGCGATCCCACTGCCAAGGAACGCGCCAACGCTAAATGGCAGTGACGTTAGGCCTGCATCGAGAGCCGAGAAGCCAAGGCCAGCCTGCAGGTACAGCGCGAAGATCAGGAAGAAGGCGCCGATCGAGGAGACGGCCAAGAAGCTCGTGAGAACTCCGGCAGAGAATCCACGGTTGTTGAACAGTGATGGTGGAATCAGCGCTCCCCCGCTCGTCTTCTCTTGACGGCGTTGCAGTGCAACAAAGATACCAATCAACACAGCGCTTGACGCGAACATGACCCAAACCCAAACCGGCCAACCCTGCTCTCGACCCTGGATGAGCGGGTAGATCACGAGGAAGAGCGCGGCGATGATCAGCCCAACGCCAAGTGGGTCGAGCCGTACCGGCTTCTCTGACTTGGAGTTCGGAACAAAGGCGAGGGATGCGATCAACAGCGCGATGCCGACGGGAACATTGATGACGAAGATGCTGCGCCATCCCAACCCAAATGCATCGCTCGAAACGAGCAGGCCACCAATGAGCGGCCCCGCAACGGCGGCGAGCCCAGAGATCGCACCAGTCAAACCGAACACCGCAGCGCGCTCTTCTGGCCTGAACAGCACCTGAATGATGGAGAGGACCTGGGGGATCATGATCGCGGCAAAGCCACCCTGCACGAGTCGCGAGATCACGAGCCCATCTGGTGTCTGCGCAAAGGCGCAGCTCAGTGAGGCGAGTGTAAAGCCGAGAACGCCGATGCTAAATACTGTCTTGCGCCCATAGCGATCACCAAGGCGACCACCGGTGATCAGCAATACGGCGAAGCTGAGGGCGTACCCAGAGATGATCCACACCAGCTGAGCCGATGAGGCGCCAAGGCTCTCCTGAATCGCAGGAAGGGCCACATTGACGATCGTCGTGTCGAGCAGGTCCATAAAGGACGCGACCAACAAGACGGCGACAGCGAGCCAACGGAACTTCACGGCGGTTGAGTTGTTCTTCATGAGCGGTACACCCCCCCTACATCTATTTAGAGGGGAGTATGGCGTGAAGGCCCGCGGGCCGTGCGAGCCGGGGGTAGCCCTGCCATGCCCGAGGTAGCCCTTTGGGCACGAAAACGACCCCCCACAGGATAGAACAGATGTTCTATACTTCGCCGTCCTATGGCTGAGTCTGCCGCACGAATTGAGGCTGTCACCCGCCTCCAGCAGCGCTGGGGTGCGGGGATCATTCGGCGCGGGGTGGAGGTCGGCGACGCGGCTCTGCGCGTGGCGCCGGTGCGCGGCACTGGGGTGGCGGCGCTCGATGCGCTGCTCGGTCGGCGCGGCCTCCCCGACGGTCTCACCCTGTTGCGCGGCGGCTTCGGCGCGGGGCGCACCACGTTGGCGTTGCGCGCACTCGCAGCAACGCAGGCGGCGGGTGGTGCCGCGGCGTGGATTGATGCGGCGCGCAGCTTTGATCCACTTGAAGCGGCAACGCGCGGCGTTGCGTTGCGCGATCTGCCGATTCTGGTTCCCCTGCATACGGGCGAAGCACTGGAGATGTCCGGTGCGCTCTTGGCTGCCGACGCTGCAGATTTACTGGTGCTCGACCTTTCACTGGTGCGCAGTACTGCGGTACGCAGCGATGCGCTAGAGCGACTCGCGGCGCGCGCCCGTCGCGCCGGCACCTCGCTGCTACTGCTGCTTGATGATGCGGTGCCGATGCATGCCGATGCGGCGCTCTCGTGTGCGGTGGTGTCGTGGTTGCGCGTTGGTGCCGATGTGATCGGTCGTCGTGTGCTGTTGACGATGGAGGCTGGGCCGCGCACCGGTGCGACCGCGGTGGTGGATGTGTATGAGGGTCGTGGCGCGCGCGCCGACCTGCGCATTGGTCGCCTACCGATTGAGGAGGTGGCATGCGCACCCTTGCGCTCTACTGGCCAACACTGAGCGGCCTTGTTGATCGCACCGAGCGGCTGCGCAGTGCGCGGCATGCGCTCGGTCGTCTCTCACCACTTGTTGCTGGGAGTGATTCGTACGGACTGATTGAGATCGGCATTGACGGACTGCAGGCGCGCAGTGGGAGCGAGCGCGACATTGCGGCGATTGCACTGCGCGCCGTTGGCGTGCATCTGCGCGAGCGACCGAGCGCCGCGGTGTCGAGCAGTCGCCTACTCGCGGTGCTGCTGGCGCGTGGTGGTGGCGACGAGATGCAGGTGGTGCCGCCCGGCGACGAGGCCGAGGGGTTGGCCAGCTACCCAGTGGATGTGCTGGCGCTGGGGGCGACGGAGTACGCGGCGGAGAGCATGAGTGACGCCCTGGAGCGCTGTGCCCTGCTCGGCCTCCGCACCGTGGGGGCGCTCGCCCGCACGCAGGCGGCGGCCCTTGCCGCTCGCGTCGGCCCCATTGCGGGAGCCCTGCTCACGCTCGCCCGCGGCTTCGATGTGCAGGCGATCGCCCCTGCGCCGCTGCCGCGGCGCCTGCTCGCACGCGCCTCGTTCGAGATGCCCCTCACCTCACTGGAGGAGTTCCGCTTCCCGTTGCGCCGGCTGCTCGACGAGCTGCTGGTGCGCGTACGGCGCGACGGTGCGGCGGTCGGCATCGCGCGACTCCACTTGGCGCGCGAACGCTCCGCCCCGGTGCGCGCCGTGGCGCGACTCCCCGTGCCGAGCGCCGACCGCACGCAAATCGAACGCCTCCTGCTCGCATCACTGGAGCGCGCACTGCTGCGCGGTCTCGGTGACGACGGCGTAGTCAGCGCGCAGCTGCGCTTCGATGGGGTGCTCCCCGCCGCCGGTGATCAACTGACGCTGCTCGGCTCGCGCTCGCCGCGCGTCGATCGACTCGCCTGGAGCACCGCCGCGATCGCCGTGCGCTTTGGCGCCGACCGCGTGATGCAGGGCGACGTAGTGGATGGCGACGATGCGCGCAGCGAACGCCGCGTCACCTGGCTTCGCGCGCACCCCGAGGTGCAGGAGTGACGCGCGTGTTGCGCCCGCCGAAGCGCATCGACGTGACGCTCGATAATTCTGGCCGCCCAAGGATCGTTCGCCTTGATCGCGACTTTGATCACGTCTCGGTCATAGAGGAGTGGCGGGTCAGTGAGCGCTGGTTAGCGACGCCTATCGATCGTGCGTATGTGAAAGTCGTGGGGGCGACCTGGCTGGTGCTGATCTTCCAAGATCTCTTCACGGGAGACTGGTTCCTTGAGCGCATCTTTGACTGATGCGCCGCGTCCAATTCCGCTGGTCCCGTTTGCCGAACTGCATGCGCGTTCGGCCTTTAGTTTTCTGCGCGCGACTGCCACACCGGAACAGTTGGTGGCGCAGGGGGTTGCCCTCGGTCTAAGCGGACTCGCCCTTGTCGATGAGGGCTCGCTCTCTGGTGCGGTGCGCTTCGTGCGTGCCTCCGAAGCGGCATCGTTGCCGGCGCTGCTCGGCGTGGAGTTTGAGATGGCTGACCCGGCAGTCCCCGATCGCGACGGCGTGGTGCTGCCACTGCCGCGTGCTGGTGCTGGCCCTGGCTCTAGTTCTGCTGCTGAGTCTGCCGCGGTCGATGGGCGCCCCGATCGGCCACTCCCCGAGCGCCAGCGGCGCCTTCTTACTGAACTGGTGCCGCACGCCGAACGGCGCGGGGTGGCGGATGCCGAGCTCGGCCCGCGCCTGGCGCTGC
>NZ_JBBAWK010000035.1:0-5568 GCF_040397215.1 Candidatus Limnocylindrus sp. | reverse complement strand
TCTTTCCATTCAGTAATGACATGTTCCCTCCCTAACTGCACGCTCAAGATGAGCGTGCTTCGGGGAGTATGGGTGCTGGTGGGACGCTGTGCGCCTCAGGCGCGGCGGCGATTCTTTACCCCCGCCAGGCCCGTCAGGGCGGCGAGGGTGATCAGGAGCAGCATGGTGTTGGTGTTGCGGTCGGCGTCACGGTTCGTTGGGGGCAGGTCGGCGGAATATCGAGCCACGTAGTCGCCCGCTTCAAACAGACCGCCAAGGCTCGTGCCAGCGGTAACGATCAGCTCTCCGTTGTGCACGGCGAGGTTCACCACAGAGGCTGCATCAAGAACCTGCGTCGCGCCACCCGTCGTCGGGTTGCAGGCTAAGAGCCCTGCGCTCCCGCCCACGAATACGAGCGAGTTGCTCACTACCGCAAGGCCCATCCATTGCGTACCGGCAACATGCAGGGTGGTTGGGCAGATCTCTTGCCAGGTGGAGCCAACGGTGCGGCGGTATACGCCCTCCCAGCCGGCAATGTAGAGCGTGTCTTCGAAGTTGACGGTGGGGTACATGGTTACCGACGGCACACCGCTCTGCGCGGACCAGATGTTCGGCGAGGTGTACGGGCCGGGATACTCTGCAATGGAGTTCGCGCCAGCCACACCACCTGCGTTTCCAAAGTTTCCCGACACGATCACACCACCGTCTGGGTGTGCCGCGATGCCGCTCACAAAACTGTCCAACGCCGGCCCACCTGCGCCATTGTCGCCCGCAGGGCTCCAAATGTTTGGCGCGGGAACGGTGCACGTGATGCCTGCACCCCCGCACACCGTGACGTCGGGTGGAGGTGCGCTGCACGCGCCGAGCAGCATGGTGCACGAGAAGCTCGTTCCCAAGATCAAGTGATCGGCGTTCGCATTCCCATTGGCGTTGCTGAACTGACCACCGACATAGAGAACGCCACTCCGCTCATCGGCGAAGATTGAGTTGACAGTGCCGGTGTCAATGACATCGTCGCCGAAACCGACGGCGCTATCGAATCCGCGCCACTGGTAGCTCCAGTACCCGGTAAACGTTGGATCGGGGAGCGTGTACCAGGCGAGGTTGGCGCGTGGATTGCCCAAGTAGTCGGTGACGGTGAAATCGCCACCGATATAGATGTTGTCCCCCGAGACCTCAATCGACCGCACGGAGCCAGCCGTAATCGCGCCGTCTCCTTCGCCGACCGATCCGATCGCCTGCCACTCCAGGACCGTGCCGTTCCAGCGCACCAGCCGGTCAGCCGCGTTAATGCCAGCGAAGTCGGTGAAGTCCCCACCAAGGAAGAGGTCGGGCCCAACTGATTTGATCGCGTAGATGTTGCCGTTCGCCAGTGCCGAGTCACCGGTGCCGTAGATCGCCTGCCAGCCGTATCCGCTCAAGTTCGGACCCGCCGGTGCGGCCGGCGCCGCCGTGATCGCCAGGGTCGCAGCGGCCAGCGCGACGACAAGGAGTTGGCGGGCTGCGGTTATTGGGGGAGTGTAGCGGGAGGGGGGCGCCGTTCAGGGGTGCTCAACGTGCGGCACGCCCGTCTCTTGCACCCCAGTGCTGTACCTTACAGAGGCCCGCCAGGTCCGACTTGCGGCAACCTGCCCGCGGGACCCGCTCGGGAGGGATTGACCACATGCCGCAGCGCATCACCACCATCATCACTTCACTCGCCCTTATTGGGGCCATCTTCGCCGGCGTGCCGAGTTCGGTGCGGGCAGACGCAGCGGAGATTTATGTCGGCATCGCTGGTGCGGACTACACCACTGCGGTGGCTGGGTGCCGCGATCTTGACATCCCCATTCTCGCTGGCTCGGGAGTAGACGTGGCAGAAGACATTGCCGATGCATCGGTCGATGCTGACAGTGGCGGTACGATTTATCTCTGCCCAGGGACCTATCACTTCCTCACTGCAGCAGTGATGCAAAGGAACGACATAACTCTTAAGGGAGCTGGCGCCACGCAAACAATTCTCGACGGCGGCTATGATTCGCGCATCGTCGTAACAATGGGCAACCTCCTCATTGAAAGCCTCACGATGCAGAACGCTCGAGGCTTTGACGCCGATGAAGGCGGAGCAGTTCTTGCCGGCGGAACAGTCGACGTTACCAGCGTCACCTTCAAGCATAACTTTGCCAATAAGGGCGGTGGCGCCATCGCGGCCGGAGGCACGGTTGTGGCATACGAAAGCGTGTTCACCAGCAACACCGCCCACGACCAGGGCGGTGCGATTGCATCCCATTCGTTTGTGTTTGTCTATGACAGCTCATTCACGAGCAACTCCAGCATTGCTGATGAGAATTGTGTTGGCGGCGGCGGTGCAATTGCATCGGTAGACGACGTGTTTGTGGAGCGCTCCACATTCACACGCAACACTGCGGTGGTCAGCACTGATCTTTTGACCTGCGAGGATAATCAAAACTATGGTGGATCAGGTGGGGCAATTGGAACCTACGCGTTTGCATTTGTGCAGGACTCAACGTTCTCAGGAAACACTGCAGCAGTCGCAGGTGGCGCGATTATGGCACTAGATTTAACCCCTACGGCGCATACTGAATTCACTATTGAGCGCTCGACATTTATCAAGAACCGGGCACTTTATGGTGGTGCATTGTATGTCTCATCCGATCGTCCATTGATTACCACCACCATCACAGGCAACGTGTTCAAGGGGAACAGCGCAAAAGTTGGCGCTGGCAAGGGATCATGGTTCCGAACTAATTCCGGACGTGGTGGTGCTGTGTACGCCCAAACTCAAATTACGATGACAAACAATCGATTCTCCCAAAACCGAGCGTCGGTCTCTGGAGGTGCGGCGTATCTGCTGACCGGTAGTGACGAGACCCTGGCCGCAATGACAGGGAACCGCTTCGTGGCAAACATCGGAGGGAAAGCTGGTGGCGCTGTCGGGTATAACTCGGCAGATGCCGGTTCTGTTCCTACAAGATCCGAGCTCCACAAGGCGTTACGAGCAAATCGTTTCTCCAGCAATGCTGCCTCACGCGGTGCAACGATCGGTGCGTCGAACGTTGCCCTCGCTCGATAGGCCATCCTCTGCGGCGTGTGCCTAGAGCACACGCCGCGGGGAGGCTTTCCCTGTTGAGCGCGCTGCGTTAGGCACGGCCTAGGGAGGGGGCGCTCCGCTACGCTACAGATATGAGCATGCGTATTGGACTCTTGGGCGGTGGCACGGTCGGAGCGGCGGTCGCGCGCGGGCTGGCTAGCCGGGCCGAAGAGTGGGGGATCGGCATCGCGGGCATTGCGGTGCGCGACCTGGCCAAGGCGCAGGCTGCTGGTCTCGATCGCATTGCACCACTAACGACTGACCCTGCGGCCCTTGCCGCTTCTGATGATATTGATGTTGTCGTTGAGCTCATGGGTGGGCTCGACCCCGCCATGCCGATTGTTGAGGCGGCACTCAAAGCTGGCCGACCAGTCGTCACCGCGAACAAGCTGCTCCTGGCGACGTTTGGCGCGCGACTCGAATCGTTGGCGCGATCAACCGATACGGCGCTGCGCTTTGAGTCGGCCGTGGCTGCGGGCGTGCCAGTAATTGGCGTGTTGGCTCGTGATTTGTCGGCGAATGAGATCACCTCGATTCGCGGCATCATCAATGGCACCACCAACTACATCCTCACCAAGATGGAGAGCGAGGGCTGGTCGTATGACCAGGCGCTCGCCGAAGCGCAGAAGATCGGCTACGCCGAGGCGAATCCAAAGAGCGACGTCGAAGGCGAAGATGCCGCTGCAAAGCTCGTGGTCTTGGCGCGCCTCGCCGCGGGTGCATGGCCGGCACTCTCACACGTGCAGTTCGACGATGCCCCCGGCATTACGGGCGTCACGGCTGCGGCGATTGCCGATGCGGCAATGCGCGGCGCGCGACTGCGCATGATTGCGGAGTGGCGGAACGGTGGCGACGATGCGTCTAAAGACTCTCTGTCGGTGCGCGTGACCGAAGTGCCCGCCGACTCGCGACTCGGTACCACCGTTGGTGGCGGGAACCTGATTGTGATCTCGGGCGATTTGATTGGTGATCTGACGTTGGCTGGCGCAGGTGCGGGCCCAGGGTCGACCGCTTCTGGTGTGTTGAACGACCTGTTGGCGATTGCGCGCGGCGAGGGTTCATCGTGGGGCGATCTTCCTGCGGCGATCGCGGCACCAGCTCCGGCCTGGATCAAGGCTGCAAAGCGCGGCGCAAAGTGAACGCGCCACTGCGCATTACGTACCCAACTGGATGGTTGCTCGCAGTGGCGAATACCGATGCTGCCGCAGAGCTCGGTCGCGCGCGCGCTGAGCTTGTGGGCGCGGGCGATGTGCTGCTGCTCGACGTTGCCGGTCCGAGCGTTGCCGGTCCGAGCGTTGCCACTCTGGCGAAGCCGGGCCTGTTCGGTCGCTTCATGAACCTGCTGCGCCACTTGAGTACCGACCAGGCGGCCGACTTGATCGTGTACGAGGGGGCACGTGTAGCTGGGCGCACCGTACTCGCCGTGCGTGGCTTGAGCGAGGCGCAGCGTCGTGAGCTCGCCGACGCCTGGAAGGCTGAGGGGCTGCACTTCATTAACTACTTCGGTGGCATGACCAGCGAAGACTGGGGGATCTGGCAGGGGCCGGTCCTGCCTGAGCTGCCGAGCTGGGTGTGGCGATGAGCGGCTCGTTTGGCGCACGACCGATCCTGCTGGAGCGCTTCCGCGACCTGCTCCCCGTTACCGCCTCCACGCCAATCCTCACCCTTGGTGAGGGCGCCACTCCTCTAGTTCGCGTGCCGCGCCTCGGTGCCGACATTGGTGCGTCGGATCTGTGGCTCAAAGTCGAAGGGGCGAACCCGACCGGATCGTTCAAGGATCGTGGCATGGTCATGGCGGTCGCCAAGGCGGCAGAGTCTGGTGCGCGCGCCGTTGTCTGCGCCAGCACCGGCAACACTTCGGCATCGGCGGCCGCCTACGCCGCCGCCGCGGGGCTCGAGGCAATTGTGCTCTTGCCTGCGGGCAAGATCGCCGCGGGGAAGTTGCTGCAGGCGTTTGCCGCTGGCGCCAAGGTCATCTCGATCGATGGCAACTTCGACGATGCGCTCCAGATCGTGCGCGAGCTTGGCGCCGGTGGTGGCGGTATTGAGATCGTGAACTCGATCAATCCGCACCGCATTGCCGGGCAAGCCACGGCGGCACACGAGATCATTGCCGACTTGGGCGACGCCCCCGACGTGTTGGCGCTCCCCGTGGGGAACGCGGGGAACATCAGCGCCTACTGGCGCGGCTTCACCGACGCGGTGCGCATTGGCAGCACCAAGCGCCGACCGCGCATGGCTGGCTTCCAGGCGGCGGGTGCCGCACCATTTGTTTCGGGTGCGCCGATCTCGAACCCAGAGACGATTGCCACGGCGATTCGCATCGGCAAGCCTGCGTCGTGGGATCTGGCGATCGCTGCGCGCGACGAGTCGGGCGGCTTCATTCGCGCCGTTACCGACGACGAGATCCTGCGCGCGCAGGCCGACATCATTCGCCTGGCTGGCATCTTCGTGGAGCCCGCCTGCGCCGCGCCGATTGCCGGCCTGCGCAACGCCAT
>NZ_JBBAWK010000034.1:0-5660 GCF_040397215.1 Candidatus Limnocylindrus sp. | reverse complement strand
GGCAAGATCAAGACGAAGATCGTCGCTGAGGCGGCCAACGGGCCAACGACCCCAGAGGCGGACGACATACTCTTTGCAAATGGCGCCATGGTGATCCCCGATATCCTCTGCAACGCAGGTGGTGTGACGGTGAGCTACTTCGAGTGGGTGCAGGACCTGAACCGCGACTTCTGGGAAGAGGAAGAGGTCAACGTTCGCCTCGAGAAGAAGATGGTCCGCGCCTTCCACGAGGTCTACGACATGGCCCAGAAGGAGAAGAGCCACCTGCGCACAGGTGCCTACCTCCTCTCGGTGCAGCGTGTTGCCGATGCCATGACGGTGCGGGGTATCTACCCGTAAACCCCCTGCGCGCTAGGATGCGCACATGGCTGGCCTAGACCACGAAGAGCGCTTTCTCTTTCGCGAGGAGATCCTCGCGCTTGCCGCCGCGCTCACCGAAGGTTCGGCGCTCGACAACGTTGAGGACCTGCTCGTTGACCTGATCACCTCGAGCCACTTTGACGCCGAGGTGGTCACGTTGGAGCGCTCGCTCCAGGCAATGCTGGGCCAGCGCCAGGGTGCAACGCTGGTGACGGCCCTCACCGCAGCTCCCGAGGTCTTCGACGAGGTGACAGAGCTACGGCTGCCAGCGGAGGTGATCGATCGTCTCGCAGGCTGGCGCGCGCGATTTGGCCTGGCGATTGATAACGCGCTGAGCTTCCTCTCCAACCCCGACG
Source organism: Candidatus Limnocylindrus sp. (assembly GCF_040397215.1). Lineage (NCBI taxonomy): Bacteria > Bacillati > Chloroflexota > Candidatus Limnocylindria > Candidatus Limnocylindrales > Candidatus Limnocylindraceae > Candidatus Limnocylindrus > Candidatus Limnocylindrus sp. The sequence continues at coordinate 4,944 of NZ_JBBAWK010000034.1, read as the reverse complement.
GTATTCAGGGGCATAACTTCACCACGCAGGTGGCCCACGCCGACGACCGCCGAACGCTGCAGGGGCGACTCACCTTCGTGCGCTACAGCAACGAGTCAGAGTTCTTTATTGCCGACGCCAACGTCTTTCTTGAAGTTGCCGCCGAAGTGCTCGACAAGCTCGGCACGCACATCAGCCGCGAAGATGTTGACCAAGAGTCGGTGATGCGCCTCAAAGAGGCGGTCAACCTGATCGAGCGTCGCACCGCGCCGCGCGAAGAGGCTTAATCCGATGACCGGCGCCGCGGGCGCACGGCAGCTCTTCCTCGCCGCGACGGGGCAGAACCGCGGCAAGACAACCACCTCACTTGGACTCTTTGCCGCCTTCCGCGCGCAGGGGCTGGACACGGGGTTTATGAAGCCTGTCGGCCAACGCTGGATCACCATCGACAACACCCCCGCCGATGAAGATGCCGCCCTGATGCGCGGCGTGTTCGATCTGGCCGATGCGATTGCACTCCTCTCTCCGGTGCAGATTCCGCGCGGCTTTACGCGCAAGGTGATTGAGGGGCAGGTGGTTGAAGACCTCAGTGCGAAGATCATCGCCGCCCAGTTGGAGCTTGCGCAGAGACACGAACTGCTACTGCTCGAGGGGACAGGGCATGCGGGTGTAGGTGCGGTGATCGGATTGAGCAATGCCGATGTTGCTGCACTCCTCGGCGCACCGGTGATCATCGTCAGCGAGGGCGGCATCGGCCGACCGATCGACGAGATCGTGCTGAACGCAGCCCTCTTCGCGGCCCGTGGTGTTGAGGTTGTGGGGGCGATCGTCAACAAGGTTAACCTTGACCTACAGCCAGAGTTGCCGCGTCTCCTAGAGAAGGGGCTCGCGCGCCACGGAATTCCACTCCTCGGCGTTCTTCCATATCGCCAGATTCTTTCGAACCCGACGCTGGCGATCATCGAAGATGGCTTGCAGGGTGAGACCCTCTGGCCCGGTCGCGACATGGACGCGATCATTGGTCGCGTCTCCGTTGCCGCAATGCAACCTGAGCATGTGATGCAGCGCATCGGCGAAAGCGCCCTCGTCGTTGTTCCTGGTGACCGTGAGGATGTGATTGAGGTCCTCACCAACCTCTGGCTTGACGGGAAAGATCATCCGAACCGACCGCTCGGCTTCGTGCTCAGCGGTGGCTATCGTCCGAGCGCACGGGTGCTGGAGATGATTCGTAAGGCCAACGTCTTTGCCGTGCTGATGGAGGGCGACACCTATAGCGTTGCCTCGAACGTTCATGACCTACTGGTGAAGACACACCCCGAAGACGTGCGCAAGATTGAAGAGATCAAGCAGCTCGTTGCCGGCTCCCTCGACGTAGGCCGCATCCTCGCCGCGGCGCGGCCGGTTCCAATTCGCTAATCGGCGCTCCTACGGGAGTGTGATTGCGTCGATCAGGCGCACCCCCTCAACAACGGCGGCGAGAGAGACGAGGGCCTCGCCAGATACGGCATTGCCAACTGTTGCATCTTCTGCAAGTGGCAACAGCGTTGCACCCTCAGCAAAGTCGAGATAGTCGAGCGAGAGGATTGGCTCAGCTGCGATCACCCGTTCGGCGAGTTCCCGCAGCATGGCAATGTTCTTAACGCCTGAGGCATACGCCTCGGCGATGAGCGAGAGGGCGACGGGGATCGCCTTCGCCGCCGCAACGCGACCGCTCGCTGAGAGCATCTGGTTGCGTGAGCTGAGCGCCAAGCCGTCAGCATCACGCACCGTTGCGACGCGAAGAATTGCAATCTGGTCGCTCCGTTGTGCCGCCATCCATTCGATGACACGCACCTGCTGCGCATCCTTCGCGCCGAAGTACGCCTGGTCGGGGTGCACGAGATCAAAGAGTCGCGAGACAACGGTCGCCACGCCGGCGAAGTGCCCGGGCCGGGAGGCACCCTCAAGCCGCGTGGCGAGCGGACCTGGCTCAACGTTCGCGACCGGTTCGTTGGGCGGATAAATCTCGTCAACGTTGGGGACGAAAATGAGCTGTGCGCCAGCCGCCTCAGCGAGTTCCTGATCGGCAGCACGCGAGCGTGGGTATTGCGCCGCGTCCGCAGCGCTTCCGAACTGTCGCGGGTTCACGAAGATCGAGACGACCACGGTGGCGGCGGTGCGGCGCGCGGCGGCAATCAGCGCCGCATGACCGGCGTGGAGCGCCCCCATCGTTGGTACCAGCGCAACAGGGCGGGGGAGTTGGGCGAGAGCCTCGTCGAGTTCGGATCGAGTGGTTGCGGTACGCATCGTCCTGGCTCTGAGCTAGCGCGGGAGCTCTTCGAGGGCGGCGATGAGGGTTGCGTCGGCAGCGATCCCTTGCGTCGCGGTGGGGAAGCTCCCCGACTCCACGTTCGCCCGCCAGGTGGTGAGGGCGGCAATCGCCTCGTCGCGAAGGTTGGCGATGCGCCCAGCGTGTCGTGGCGCGGCGGCGCCGAGTAGGCCGAGCAGATCGGGGAGCACCTGCACCTGTCCGGTGCAACCGCCGCCGGCGCCAATGCCGATCGTTGGGATCGTGAGGCGGCCCGTGATGGCGGCGGCAAGCTCCTGCGGCACGAGCTCGATCACGATCGCCGATGCGCCAGCCTCCTGCAGGGCGATCGCATCCTCAAGGAGCGCCGCCGCCGCCTCGGGGAGACGCCCCTTCGCGCGTGGCTTGCTCTCATTGAGCGACGACTGCGGCGTGAAGCCGATGTGACCAATCACGGGAACGCCACTGCGCACGAGGGCAGCGACGATGGGGGCCACGGCCACGCCACCCTCCAGCTTCACGGCACCAGCGCCAGCATCGCGAATGAAGTGCGCCGCGTTCTCTGCCGCCGTCGGGGCATCAACGTACGAAAGAAACGGCATGTCGGCGATCACGAGCGCACTGCTGGTAGAGCGAACGACGGCGGCGGTGTGATGCAGCATCTCGCTCATTCCAATGCGCACGGTAGATTCATATCTGAGCGCAACCTGTGCGAGTGAATCACCCACCAGTACAAATTGAATCCCAGCCGCCTCGGCGAACTCAGCGGTTGGTCGATCCCATGCGGTGACAACTGCGAAGTGGTCGCCCGCGGCGTGGGCGGCGCGCATATCGGCAACGGTGTGCCGTGCCATCAACTTGCTCGCGTTGCGAGGAGTGCCACCACTCGGTCCAAGATTGCATCGGCCACGACACGCTTCGGTGCCGGACCAACACGGGTGACGAGCTCGTCGGCGCCAATGATCTCTGCGGCATTCTCGGCGCTCTCAAATCCTATGCCGGGTGCCGTGACATCGTTGGCGACAATCAGATCGAGATCTTTGTGCTGCAGCTTCTCGCGTGCGCGCGGTGTTGCACTCGCCTCTGCCGAGAATCCGACGAGCAGCGTCTGGCGTATAGCCCGTGCGCCAAGCGCCTGCGCCAATCTGGCGAGCAGGTCGGGGGTTGGCGTGAGGCGCAGCGTGATCTCGCCATCGCGACGCAGCTTCTCTGTGAGCGGGCCGCCCGCGACGCGGAAGTCAGAGACGGCGGCGGTGGCAATGAGCGCGTCGGCGGGCGTCGCTGCGCTGCCGTTCGGTGCGGCGAGGAGTGCGTTGCGCAGCGTGGCATCGAGCGCGTCAACGCTCATGGCGCGCACGACGGTGACACCCTCAGGGAGCGGCACGCTGACGCGGGCGGCGATCAGGGTGACGTCGGCACCACGATCGCGCGCCGCCTCAGCGAGGGCGATCCCCTGACGACCCGATGAGCGGTTCGCCAAGATGCGCACCGCATCGATCGGCTCCTCAGTGCCACCCGCGGTAATCACGATCCGGCGCCCCGAGAGATCGCCAGCGGGTACCACTGGTGGACGGCGGCTCTCGTTTGGTTCGCGAACTGGTGCCGCGCCAATCGCAGCCACTACGGCATCAACGATCGTTGCAGTTTCGGCGAGGCGGCCGACGCCGGTAGCGCCACTGGCAAGAGCACCGCTCTCCGGTGCAACAAGTGCGTAGCCGAAGTCATCACGAAGTCGCGTCGCGTTTTTTTGCGTGGCGGCATGCGCCCACATCTCACCATCCATTGCCGGTGCAACGATGACGGGTGCGGTGGTGGCGAGGCAGGCGGCGGTGACTACGTCTCCGGCGAGTCCACTCGCCATGGCGCCGATCCACTGGGCTGTTGCCGGCGCGATCAGGATCGCATCGGCAGAGTCGGCGGCAACGATGTGGCCGATGCGACCGTCGGGGAGCAGGTCGAGCAGGTCGGCATCAACAGCGTGCCCCGTGAGTGTGCGCAGGGTGAGCGGTGAGACGAACCGCGTGGCAGCTGGGGTGAGGAGCGCCTGCACATCGGCACCCTCGGCGCGGAGTGCCCTCACGATCTCTGGTGACTTATAGGCGGCGATGGAGCCGGTGATTCCGAGAACAACGAGCCGTCCGGCGAGGCGCTGACTCATGCGCGCACCGCTGAGGGTAGTGCGTTGATCGCACGCAGCACAAATTCCGTATCGCGATGATCGGCGGCAACTGTGGCGCACCAACCGGCGAGCGCTGCACCGCCACTCAGCACGATGGCGGGACTTGGCGCACCTGGATCTCGGCGTGACATCTCTTCGATCGACTCCGCAATCAGCGCGGTGAGGGCGCCGCGTGCGCCGCGAAGGATTCCGGCGCTGAGCGCTTCGGCGGTGTTGGCCCCAATGGGCCCAGCGAGATCGGGGCTCTCGTCATAGATGGCAACAAGTGGGAGTGCGGCGGCGCCGCTCGCCAGGGCGCGGGAGGCGAGCACGGGAGAGGGGGAAATCGCGCCACCAATAAGGTGGCCACTTCGATCGACGCAGGTGAGGGTCAGTGCTGTGCCGAGGGTCACGGCGATCGCGCCGCGCCCTGCGGGGGCGCCGTACTCCGTATACGCGAGCCAGGCGGCAAGGAGACGGTCGATGCCGATCTGGGCTGGTGGGGTGAGTGCCAGCTCGA
>NZ_JBBAWK010000033.1:0-5921 GCF_040397215.1 Candidatus Limnocylindrus sp. | reverse complement strand
AGCCTGATCAGCATCGGCGCCTGCCTCGTCGACGACCCGAAGAAGAGCTTCTACGTAGAGTTGCGCCCTGACCCCACGAAGGGGTGGGGCCATAAAGAGGAACGCGTGCACCGACTCTCGCGGGCCCACCTTGAGGCGAACGGCATTGATCGACTGGAAGGGGTGCGCCAATTCGCCCTCTGGGTTCGCGCCACCGCCGAGGCGACCGCACCAGAGTCGAGCCCGCTCTTCGTCGGCTTCAACACGCCATTCGATTGGATGTGGCTCACGATGGCGTTCACCGAGGCCGGCGTGAAGAATCCGTTCGGCATGTCGGCGATGGACCTAAAGAGCGTCTACTACACGTTGCATGGCGGCGAGAACCTGACCTGGAAGAAGACGGTGAAGCGTTTCGTGCGCCAGGTATATCCAACCGACCTTGTCGCCGACCATCACGCCCTCGCTGATGCGATTGAGCAGGCGGAGCTCGCGCGCGATCTGCGCAGCAAGGCGCTCAAGAATCGCATTCCGCCAACAATCCCCGAGCGACGATGACGAAGGCCGCGCGGGGCGCGGCAGCCCAGCCACTCGATCGGGAGTTTATTCGCAAGATCAACCGTGCCCTGCTCGCCTGGTATGCCGCTAGCGCCCGACCACTAAAGATCCGCGAGCGCTCCGATCCGTACAGCGTGCTTGTGAGCGAGGTAATGGCGCAGCAGACGCAGATCTCACGCGTCGACCAGTTGGCAACCGCATTCCTTGCCCGATTCCCAACGCTCGAGTCGCTCGCAGCGGCCGAGACCGCCGATGTACTGGTGGCATGGAAGGGGCTCGGCTACAACCGACGTGCGTTGGCGCTGCAGCGCGCCGCCGCCACCGCTGTTGCGGCTGGCGGTCTGCCACCAAGTGTTGAGGCGCTGATGGAGCTGCCCGGCATCGGCCCGTATACGGCACGCGCCGTTGCTGCGATCGCGTTCGGCGGTCGCGAGATTCCCGTTGACGTGAATATTGCGCGCATCGTTGCGCGGCTTGTTGATGCAGATTCGCCGCTTTCACCGCACGAGGTGCAGTTGCGCGCCAACGAGTTTGGCGCCGAACTTTCCGATGGCGAGGCTGGCGCGTGGGCTCAGGCGGCGATGGATCTCGCCTCATCGGTCTGCCGAGCCGCCGCACCACTTTGCGGCGAGTGTCCGCTGCGCGATCACTGCCCGTCCGCCGGTCGCACCTTCGCCAAGGTGCCGCGCAGTGATGAACCGCGAACCCCCTTCACGAAAACGGTGCGATGGCTGCGCGGGCGCCTGTTGGATGAGTTGCGCGAGGCTGGACGTGCAGGGGTGCAGGTCGATGGTGGGCGTGGCGAGCACAACGAAGCAGCGGTCGCGGCTACCATCAACAAGATGGTCTCTGAGGGGCTCGCTGAGTCGCTCGGTGGGGATCGCTACCGTCTGCCGCATCGCGGCGACTGAGGGGAGGGTCGTGGACGACCTCGAGCTGCTGAATCAGATCTTCGAAGAGACCCTGACAGAGCAGGAGGGGCTCCCGTTCGTCGCTCGCTTCCGTGAGGCCCTTCACGCCAAGAGCGCCGTTGACTTCAATTTAGCCGCAGCCTCAACGGAGCAGTACGTCGAGGTGGAGCGCATCGTTCGGGCGCTGACGCTGCGCTTCCGACTCACCAGCCTCGTTGAGGAGCGCCGCCGCGCCGCACAGCTCAGCGCGAGCGCACATCCGGCCGCCGCTCCAGGGCCTGGCAGCTTTGACGCCGCGCTCGCCGACCTCGCTGCCGCGGGGCTTGCTCCAGCAGAGATTCGCGCCGCCGCCGCACAGGTCAGCTACCTCCCCGTTCTTACCGCTCACCCCACCGAGGCGCGCCGTCGCACGCTGATCGATACGCTCAGTCGCATCCGCACCCTGCTTGACCGACGCGCCCTTGGCGGCACCTTCGCCACCGAGGTTGATCTGCGCCTGCGCGAAGAGATGACCAACCTCTGGCGCATGGGCGGTATTCGCACCCGGCGTGTCACCGCCCTCGATGAGGTTCGCTCGGCGCTGGTGCACTTTGATGGCACGATCTTCCGCCTCGTGCCACGACTTCTGCGCAGCCTCGACGATGCGCTCGGTCGCCTCGAGGAGGCCACCGCACCATCGGGGCTCCGCGCGCCGCTGCCGCTGCCAGCACTGCGCTGGGGGACCTGGATCGGCGGCGATCGCGACGGGAATCCGAACGTCAACGCCGAAACGACTCGCGAGGCGATGCGCATCCAGGCCGACCACGCGCTGCGCGCCCTCGAGGCGGTTGCCTCGCGACTGATGATGTCCATCTCCGCAACGGTTGATGGCGGCGAGCAGGACGGCGCACTCGGCGCATCGCTCGTTCGTGACGCCAAGGATCTTGGCGAGATCGAACGCATCCTCTTGCAGCGCTTCCCAGATGAGCCGTACCGACGCCGCCTCGGTGCCATCGCGAAGCGCATTGCGCGCACCCGTCGCGCGCGCATCGAGGGGGGCAGTGAGGCAGGCGGCTATGCAACACCACAGGTGCTCGTCAATGAGTTGCGCGAACTTCGCGCGAGCCTCGTCGCCGACGGGCTAGAGCGTTCGGCGTATGGCGAACTGCTCGAGTTTGAGTGGCAGGTCGAAGCCTTCGGCTTCCACTTCGCCATGATGGAGATCCGCCAGGCACGTGGGGCGCACCATGCGGCGATCGCATATCTCACCGCCGAGCTGGGCAGTCCTGGCGCCACCACCGCGCTCGAGCCGGCTCGAGCCAAGAAGACTCTCGACCATGAGGTGGTTCCGGGTGTGACCGTTGGTGAGGTGCTGGCGACGATTCGCGTTGCCGCAGAGATCCAGCGCACGCACGGCGAGGAGAGCATTGGACGCTACGTGATCAGTGGCTTTGAAGGGGTCGACGACCTGCACGAACTCTTGGCGCTCTTCGCTTGGGCAGAAGATCAACGCATCGGCTCTGACCTCACGTCTGGTGGTGCCGCAGGCTCGCCAAAGGTTGACATCGTGCCGCTGCTGGAATCTGCGCGCGTGCTGGAGCGCGCCGCTGGACTAGTTGATGAGATCGTTGGAAACCCAGTGCTGAAGGCGCGCATCGTGGAGCGCGGCCAGCGCCTCGAGGTGATGCTCGGCTACTCGGATACAAATAAAGAGTCGGGCTACCTCTCGAGCGTATGGTTGCTGCATGTGGCCGAGGCGGCACTAGTAGAGTGTGCCAACGCGCACAACCTGAAGCTCACCCTCTTCCACGGACGTGGCGGTGCAATCGGTCGCGGTGGCGGCCCAACGCATCGCGCGATCTTGGGGCAACACCCGGCCGGCCTGCGAGGTGGATTCAAGGTGACGGAACAGGGCGAGGTGATCGCCTCGCGCTACTCCGATCCAGCGATTGCCTTTAGTGAGGCGGAGCAGATCATCTCGGCGCTCCTCACCATGCGCAGCCCGCTCGCCGAACAGCGACGCGCAGAGTGGGAGGGGGAGTTTGCCCCCGCCGTTGGCGCCGTCGCCCAAGCAGCACGCGACACGTATCAGCAGCTGATCCCGAACGACCCAGCATTTGAGGAATTCTTCCGCGCCGCCACACCGATCGCCGAACTGGGCGGGTTGAACCTCGGCTCACGGCCTTCCGTGCGCGGAGGAGTGGCGAAGGGCGGCTCGGGTCTCACCAGCCTGCGCGCCATCCCGTGGGTCTTCTCATGGAGTCAGGCGCGCGTGAATCTGCCTGGGTGGTACGGACTCGGTGCGCTGCGCGCAGCGCTCGACGACGCCCCAGCTTTGGCCACGTTGAGCGACGCGTATCAGCGCTGGCCCTTCTTCCAGTCAATCGTCGATAACGCGGCGATGATTCTCGCCAAGTCCTCACCCGAGGTTGCTGAAGAGTTCGCCGCGCTTGGTGGCGTCGGGAGTGATGCCGATGCGACGAGGGTCTGGGCGACCATCGTGGCCGAACGCTCCGCCGCGGGCGAGGCTCTGCGACGCATCACTGGCACAGCCGAACTGCTCGCCAGCGACCCTGACCTGCGGGCATCGATTGAGCGACGCGCCCCCGAGGTAAATGCCCTCTCCCGCGTGCAGGTGCAACTACTTCGCGCGCTGCGCAGCGCCACCAATGAGGGTCAGCGCGCTGAGCTATCACACCTCGTTCGCCTCACGGTCAGCGGGGTCGCCGCCGGCCTGCGCAACACCGGCTAGCCGCACGTCTATCCTTCACCCATGTTGAAGCGACCCTCCCGACCCAGCGTGCGCGGCGTCATGAGCCCTGAGCAGATTTCGGCGTGGGTTGGGCCCGTTGCCACCCGTTGGCGCAAGCACCGCGATCTCGCTCCAGTGTCGATGGCGGCAATGCGCGGAATTGAGGCGAAGGCGCTGCGACTCGGGCATACCTCTGAACAACTTCTTGCAAGTGGGGGAGACGCGATCGCCGAACTCGCACTTGCACTCGCCAAGGGTCGCATCGCATCCGGTGCTGCCGCCCCTGGCGCACCTGTGTTCATTCTCGCTGGCTCTGGCGCAGAGTCGGCCCTCGCCCTTGAGGCTGGCCTGCGCATTGCTGCAGCTGGCACGCCAATTGTTGTGGCGCTTTGCGGCACACGCGCGCGGCCAGAGCATGCGGCAGCATCGGCCGCCTGGGATCGACTTGAGTCGCTCACAAACGCGCGGCGCTTCCGCGTGCCCGACATGCGTGAGGCGGCACACTTTCGCGCGGGCATCGAAGATGTTGCCCTGGTGATGGAGGCGCTCGGCGGCTCCACCGAAGCGATCGTGCCACCCGTGCCAACGCAGGCGGGGATCGATCTGGTGATTCGCGCACGCGCCGCAGGCGTCCCATGCATTGCGATTACTGCCCCGGTTGGGCTTGATCCGGAGACAGGGAGCCGACGACGCGGCGCACCTGGTGCAGATGTGACGATCACGCTGCACCGCCCGCTGATCACACTTCTTAGCGAAACATCGCGCAAGCTTGTTGGCGAGCTCATCGTTGCGCCGATCGATCTGCCGCGCGACGCTGACACCCTGGCGCAGTGAGCCAGCCCAAAAGTCCGCTCCGCTCCGCAACGCTTGCGGCACTGGCCGCTGGCGCAGCCGTGCTGGTCCTGCAGGAGATCAGCGCGCTTGTACCGCCGATTGGTTCCGCATTTCGCAACCTGCCAGTAGTGGCGATCATGTTGGTCTTGGCAACAATTTACGTTGTGGTGCAGCTGATTCGTTCGCGTTAGTCGCGCTGCAGCATCCCCGTATCAAAGGTTCGCTCCGTGCCGGCGCGTAGCCGCGCGATGTTGTCGGCGTGGGCGAGCCAAACAAGTGCTGGCCCAATCACGGCGTAGGTGGCGATCGCAGGGTCAAGACCAGTTTGCGAAATTGCGCTTGCAGCGATCAGAATTGGCGTGAAGGCCGCTGCGGCGGTAATTGATCCGAGCGAGACGAGCCGCGTGCGCCAGATCAGCACGAAAAAGAACGGCGCGGCGGCGGCGAGGGCGGCTGGTGCAATGGCGAGCGCGGTACCAAAACCCGTGGCAATGCCACGGCCACCCTTGAAGCCGACCCAAATTGAACGCGTGGCGCCGATCACGGCGAAGAGTGCGGCGACAACTTCCCACCAGGCGCCGGCGCTGTCGCCAACCGAAGCGGCAAGGCTGCGCACAGCGAGAACGGGGAGGGTCCCCTTGAGAATGTCGCCCGCGGAAACCACGGCGGCACGGCGACGGCCAAGCGCTCGGAGGGCGTTCGTTCCGCCCGTGCGGCCCGAGCCGACGGAGCGGGGATCGGCGCCGCCGGTGAGGCGCGCCACGATCAGCCCGAAGGGGATCGAGCCTGCCAGATAGGCACCGAGGGTGGCTGCAAGTACGAGTCGAATGTCCATGGCGGCGGAGGATAGCAGTGCGGCGTAGGATTCTCGTATGCCCGACTACGACCTCCTCGTTCTCGGCGGTGGAACT
>NZ_JBBAWK010000032.1:0-5944 GCF_040397215.1 Candidatus Limnocylindrus sp. | reverse complement strand
GGCGTAGGATTCTCGTATGCCCGACTACGACCTCCTCGTTCTCGGCGGTGGAACTGGTGGCTATGCCGCCGCCTTCCGCGCTGCCCAGCTTGGCAAGCGCGTGGCGCTCATCGAGCAGGAAAAGGTGGGTGGCACCTGCCTCCACTGGGGCTGCATCCCCGCCAAGGCGATGCTCGAGAGCGGCGACCTGCTCGCCAAGATCGGCAAGGCGGCCGACTACGGCATCCAAGTCACCCCCGCCACCGGCATCGACACGACGGTCGTTGGCGCTCGCCGCGACAAGATCGTGGCCAAGATGCACGCGGGCCTCAAGAGCCTCTTCAAGAAGAACAACGTTGAGTTGATCGCCGCCCGCGGCACCATCACGGCACCGGGCAGCATCAAGGTGGCACTCGTTGACGAGGCCGGTCAACTAACCGGCGAAGAGCGCACCATCACCGCCACCGACATCGTGGTTGCAACCGGCTCAAGCGTGCGCAGCATTCCGGGCCTCGAGACCGACGGCACGGTCATCGTCGACAGCGATGACATCGTCACAGGAACACTGCATCCGAAGCGCGTCATCGTGGTTGGTGGTGGCGCCGTTGGCTGCGAGTTCGCCTCCTACTTCCGCGACATCGGCGCCGAGACCACCATTGTTGAAATGCTGCCCGCCCTCGTGCCACTCGAAGATCGCGATGCATCGAAGGAGCTTGCGCGCGCCTTCACCAAGCGCGGCATCACAATTCATGTGGCGCACCGCATCACCGAGGAAAGCCTGGTACGCAGCGCCGATGGCGTAACGCTCAGCATTGAGCCAATTGACGGCTCGGGCAGCGCAACGCCGCTGAGTGCCGACCTGCTCGTTATCGCTGCCGGTCGCGTGCCGAACAGTGCCAACATCGGTCTCGAGAGCACCGCAGCCATTGTTGAGCGCGGCTTCATTACTGTCGACGCACAGATGCGCACAAAGCAGGAGCACCTCTACGCCGTGGGCGACGTGATCGGCGGACTGCAGCTGGCACACGTTGCCGCGCACGAAGGCCTGATCGCCGCCCATGCGATTGCTGGTCAGCGAATCCACGAGATGAACTACACGAAGCAGCCACGCGCCACCTACTGCCGCCCTGAAGTGGCATCAGTGGGCGCCACCACCCAGGAGCTGGAGCGCGACGGCGTGCCCTTCGTTGCGGGGGTGATGCCATTCGCGGCGATTGCCAAGGCGCACATCGGTGGCGACAGCGATGGCTTCTGCAAGGTGCTGCGACACGCGGAGAGCGGCGCACTGCTCGGCGTGCACATGGTTGGCCCGAAGGTGACTGACCTTATCGCCGAGGCGAGCCTCGCCCTTGAGCTCGGCGCGACCGCCGAACAGGTGGGCGGCACCACGCATCCACATCCAACGCTCAGTGAGATACTGGGCGAGGCGGCACTCATCTCGCTCGGCCGCTCGGTGAACTTCTAGTGGCTGGGTCGCCGCTGATCGGTCGACAGCTGCCAATGCTTGGCGCCCCTCCAAGCCACACCGAAGAGATTCTCGTTGCCTCGAAGCACCCAGAGTGGATTCGTTCAAAGGCCCCAGGTGGCGCCCGATATCGCGAACTGCAGTCACTGATGCGCTCGCAGAGCCTGAACACCGTCTGTGAAGAGGCGCGCTGCCCGAACATTGGCGAGTGCTGGGAGCAGGGGACCGCGACGGTAATGATTCTAGGTGACACCTGCACGCGCGCCTGCGGCTTCTGCGCCGTGAAGACCGGTCGACCGGATGGCCTCGACCTTGATGAGCCGCGCCGCGTTGCCGAGGCACTCGCCTCGCTGAACCTTGACCACGTCGTGGTGACGAGCGTCGCCCGCGACGATCTTGCCGACGGTGGCGCCGCAATCTTCGCCGCCACCATTCGCGAGCTGCGCGCCCTTGCGCCCGACACGGGCGTGGAGGTGCTGATCCCTGACTTCGACGGCCGCGAGGCGCCGCTGCGCGCGGTGATGGAGGCGGCCCCCGACATCGTCGACCACAACCTAGAGACGGTGCAGCGCCTGCAGAAGCCGGTGCGCAAGCGCGCCCGCTGGGAGCGCTCGCTCGAGGTGATCCGCCGCGCCAAGGAGATGGCGGCGGAGCTCGGCAACCCGGTACACACCAAGAGCTCGCTGATGGTTGGTCTTGGCGAGGAGCGCGCCGAGCTGACCGAGGCGTTTAAAGCTCTGCGCGCCGTTGATTGCGACGTGCTGACGATTGGCCAGTACCTGCGCCCAACCGCCGAGCACCTGCCGCTGGTGCGCTACTACACGCCAGCCGAGTTCGACGAGATGCGCGACGAGGCGTTGGCGCTCGGCTTCAAGCATGTGGAGTCGGGCCCGCTGGTGCGCAGCTCCTATCACGCGCGCGACCAGGTGCCAGCCGGCTCCCCAGCGCTACGCGGCCGCCGCGCCGAGCGAGCAAGCGCATGAGCCGCATCACCACACTGAGCCCGCGCATCCCGCTCGCCGAACTGCACTGCCACCTGGGCGGCTCAGTGACGCCGGCGATCATGTGGGGGATCGCGCACTCGCAGGGGATTCGACTTCCGTCGAAGGACTACTGGGCCTTCCGCAAGATGATCACCGCGGGCGCCAAGCGCACGCGCAGCTTCAACGGCTATCTCGACCTCTTCCACTGGACCGAGCTGATTCAGTCATCACCGATCGCAGTCGAGCGCTCCGTCTACGAGGTGGTCGCTGGTGCCTATCGCAAGAACCACATCACCACCATGGAGCTGCGCTTCAATCCGATGAAGCGCAATCGCAACGGCGAGCAGGACCTTGACCACATCATTGCTGCAGCAATCCGAGGCGCCGATCGTGCCGCACTCGAGTACCCGGTGATGCCAGGCCTCATCCTCTGCCTCGACCGCGGCTTCACCTACGCGCAGAACGAGATCATCGTGGAGAAGGCGATCGCCTGGAAGAGCCGCGGGATCGTCGGCATCGACGTTGCCGGACCAGAATCCAATAACTTCAAAGTTGCCGAGTACAAGAAGCTCTTCCGCCGCGCGCGCCTCGCCGGCCTCGGCATTACCGTGCATACAGGTGAGTCTGGCCCCGTCAGCGAGGTGCTCGACGTGATCAAGAACCTCGAGCCCGACCGCATCGGCCACGGCGTGAAGGCGGCGCAAGATCCAAAGACGCTCAAGGCCCTTGCTGAGCGCAAGATCGTTCTCGAGATCTGCCCAACGTCAAACTTGATGACGCAGGTGGTGAAGGATTGGGACGAGTTCCGCCAGATCTTCGACGCACTGCGCAAGAACAAGGTGCGCTATGTTATTGGCACCGACGGCCCGGAGATGCTGCAGACCTACATTCGCGACGAGCTCGCCGCCCTCGGCCGGCACGGCATCCTCTCCGTAGAGGAACAGGAGATCGCCGCCGCCATGTCCATCAAGGCTAGCTTTGTGAAGAACGCCAGCAAGGCGGCAATTCCGCGCAGCGCTGGCACCTCGCCGCGCACCCTTAAAGAAGAGGTCTAGTTCCCCGCCGCCTGGTAGAGCGATGTGCGTAGCGCATCGATGAACGCCTGGTCGGTCGCCCCCTCCATCACCAACACGTACGGCGAAGCGTCAATCATCAGCAGCCCCGCAGGATCGGTGACCCACTCTGCAGCGCAGGTATCCACTGTTGCGCGCAGCTTCATATACGACGCGTCGTTACGGAAGCGGTAGAGGCGGGCGGGGAGGGGAGTAGCCTCGCCAAGGCCAGCGATCGTGAAGGAGATCGCCATGGGGGCGAGCCCCTGGTCGGTACACCCGGCATCACCGCTCACGACCGTGTCGACGGTGAGGTCGAAGTTGGCAAAGCGCTTGGTGAGCCCGGCGAAGTCGGTGGGGGTCGCCTTGGGCGACCCATGGATAGCATCGAGCCCTGAGCCGCAGCTCGCCAGCAGCAGGGCCAGGGAGGCAACCAGGGCGATTCGTCTCTGCATGCACTAACCCTACACGCAGGGTCCAAAACGGCCTCCCGCCTCCCAGTTGGACGCATAGCGCCCCGATCGGTATCATCTGCATCCGGGCACGGCCCGCACTCGGGGCGCATTCGTCTAGCGGCCTAGGACACTGCCCTCTCAAGGCAGAGACCACCGGTTCGAATCCGGTATGCGCTACCACTACCCCAACAGCGGTATGGCCAAAAAGCACCGCGTCCCGTTTGGGCGACCCCCGCTACACTTGGGACATGACTGATGAGCAGCCTAGCCAGGGAACCGCCCTCGACCGACGGATCCTCAATGAGCTTGAGCCCGAAGCCGCTCGGCTGCTGAACCGCCACATCCAGGTGGCCGAAGAGTGGTTCCCGCACGAATTTATCCCGTACCGCTTGGGCCGCGACTTCGACAAGGAGCCCTGGACCCCAGACCACCCGCGACTGACGGGCGTGGCGCAGACCGCGTTCGAGATCGGGCTGCTGACCGAAGACAACCTGCCTAGCTATCACCGCCTCATTCACGGCATGTTCGGCTCCGGCGACGGCGCCTGGATCAACTGGGTGGGTCGCTGGACGGCAGAGGAGGGGCGGCACGCCATCGTTCTGCGCGACTACCTCACGGTCACCCGCAACATCGATCCGGTCCTGCTGGAGCGTGGTCGCATGAGCCAACTTGAGAAGGGCTATGAGCATCCATTCCCCGACACCCTGCACGGCCTTGCCTATGTCGCCTTTCAAGAGTTGGCGACGCGCATCGCGCACCGCAACACTGGCCGCTATTCGGATGATCCCGTGGCGGATCGAATCATGGCGCGCATTGCTGCCGACGAGAATCTGCACATGGTCTTCTACCGCGACATGCTGAAGGCGGCGATCCAGATCGAACCATCGGCCGCGGTAAGGGCGATCGTTGACGAAGTCCTTGGCTTTGAAATGCCAGGTGCCGGCATTCCGAACTTCCTCCGCAAGGCCGCGGATGTGGCGAAGGCCGGGATCTACGACCTACGCGTCCATCGCGATGACGTCCTAATGCCCATCCTGCGCTTCTGGGGAATCTTCGAACTGAGCGGACTCGACGCTGCGGCCGAGCAGGCGCGCATCCGCCTGCATGAGCATCTTGAGAAACTCGAAGCTGCCGCCCGCCGCTTTGAGGAGCGCCTGGCATTGTCAACGGTTCCGCGCCTGGAGCGCGCCCGCTAGCCTCGTCCCTCAATCTGTTAGCCGCGGACTCGCGCGGCATTAGCTGTTTCCCCCTGTCATGATGCGCGCATGAATGTGCAGCTCGGTACCGCCATCGCCGCTCCTGGAAGTCGCGCCACCGGCTGGCTCGCCATAGAGACGGCTCCTGGCGAGCAGACGCAGATCCCTGTGGTCGTAATCAATGGTGGGCAGCCTGGCCCACGCCTCGCCATCACTGCGGGCATTCATGGCGGCGAGTACACCGGTCCCGCGGCGCTACGTTCGCTGCTCCTCTCGGCGGAGGCTGGCGACCCAACAACACTCAGCAACCTCAAGGGCTCGATCATCGCGACACTCGCCACGAGTCCTGCCGCCTTCAAGGCGCGCTCGATCTACGTGAACCCACAAGACGGCAAGAACCTGAACCGCGTCTATCCGGGCTCGGCGACGGGGAGTGCGAGCGAGCGGATCGCCCACGCGATTGCGACGCAACTCATGACCGGTGCCGACGTGTACCTGGACCTGCACGCGGGTGACATCAACGAGGCGCTCTCGCCGTTCGTGGGGATTGAGCAGACGGGCGACGCTGCACGCGATGCCCGTGCCGTGGCGCTCGGTCGCGCCGTCGGCGCCGAGTGGCTGCTGATTGGCGCGAGCCCCGGCACCACCACCTCTACCGCCGAAGGGCTCGGCGCGATCGGCATCCTCTGCGAGTTCGGCGGGCAGGGTCATGTTGAGGCTGAGTTCGTGGCGCGCCATGCCGCCGGCGTTCGTGGCGTCATCGCCGAGATGGGGATGGGCGACTTTCCGCAGAGCCCAATCGAACGCGAGGTTG
>NZ_JBBAWK010000031.1:0-6051 GCF_040397215.1 Candidatus Limnocylindrus sp. | reverse complement strand
TCCACGATGATCGCCTGCGCCGTTCGCCCAACGGCGCGAATGGCGAGCGAGCTGAAGAAGTACGCGAGCATCGCAC
This sequence comes from Candidatus Limnocylindrus sp., assembly GCF_040397215.1. Taxonomy (NCBI): domain Bacteria; kingdom Bacillati; phylum Chloroflexota; class Candidatus Limnocylindria; order Candidatus Limnocylindrales; family Candidatus Limnocylindraceae; genus Candidatus Limnocylindrus; species Candidatus Limnocylindrus sp. The sequence continues at coordinate 5,975 of NZ_JBBAWK010000031.1, read as the reverse complement.
CGATGAAGGCGCCAATGAAGACGTTCACGTGCGCCAAGTTGACCGACTCGATGAGCGGCTTGCCAGCACGCTCAAGAATGAGGTTCACCTTGTCGAGATAGGCCGAGAAGAGGAGGAAGGCGGCGAGCGATGCCGAGGCGATCGCATACCCCTTGGTCAGCGCCTTGGTCGTGTTGCCGACAGCATCGAGCTTGTCGGTTACGGCGCGCACCTTCTCTGGGGCGCGGCTGAACTCAGCAATACCACCAGCGTTGTCGGTGATCGGTCCGAACGTGTCCATCGCCAAGATATAGGCGGTGGTCATGAGCATGCCGACCGTTGCGACGGCGGTGCCGAAGATGCCGAACTTCTCAAGCGCCATCCCCGAAAGGCCAGCAGCAAGTCCAGCCTGGGTGCCGAGCCAGTTCGAGGCGAAGATCGCCGCCGAAATGGAGACTGCAGTCACCAGCGTGGTCTCAAAGCCAACGGCGGTACCGGCGATGATGTTTGTCCCTGCACCCGTGCGGCTCGCCTCTGCGATCTCGCGAACCGGTCGGTACGAGCCGGCCGTATAGAATTGGGTGATATAGACGAACGCAACGCTGGTGGCGAGGCCGACGACACCAGCGCCGAAGAACCAGAGCCAGGCGTTGGAGCTACCGGCGTTCAACATCACCGCGCAGGCGAGTGCGAGACCCGCTGCGGAGAAGATGGTGGTTGCCCAGTAGCCGCGATTCAGGATGTTCATTGGATTCTCTTTGTCGTTGCCGCGCACGAAAGCCATCGCCAAGATCGTGCTGAGCAGCCCGAAGGCGTGCACGACGAGAGGGAAGAAGATCCATGACTCTGGGTGTGCCCAGCCCATGGACTCCGCGATCTTGAAGGCACCAACGCCCAAGATCATCGCGCCGATGTTTTCGGCGGCGGTCGATTCGAAGAGGTCGGCGCCACGGCCGGCGCAGTCGCCAACGTTGTCACCAACGAGGTCGGCGATCACGCCTGCATTGCGAGGGTCATCCTCTGGGATTCCCTTCTCAACTTTGCCGACAAGGTCGGAGCCAACGTCTGCGGCCTTGGTATAGATACCGCCACCGAGCTGGGCGAAGAGCGCAACGAACGATGCGCCAAAGCCGTAGCCGACGATCAGGAACGGCGCCTCTGCTGGGCGCTCGAGTCCACCGAAGAAGACGAAGACGGCGTAGACGCCAAGCAGCGAGAGTGCCGCAACCAGGAAGCCGGAGACGGCTCCACCGCGCATGGCAACCTGCACCGCCTTGACGACGCCCTGGCGGGCGGCGGCGGTGGTGCGAAGATTTGCCTTCACGCTGACGTACATGCCGATGACGCCCGAAACCATGGAGCAGGCGGCGCCAAAGATGAAGGCGATTCCCGTTCGAATGCCGAGGTCTGCCCCGTAGACAGGGGTATCGGCAACAGCAGCTGTCTCAAAGTTAGCGATGAGCACGCCGATCAGGATGGCCATCGCCACGGAAAGAACACCGATCGTGATGTACTGCCGTCGCATGAACGCGACGGCTCCTTCGAAGATCATGCCCGCAACGTCTTGCATGGCGGTTGTCCCCTTGTCGCGGCTCACAACATCGTTGGCCATCCACAAGGCGAACAGGATTGCGATGATTGCTGCTGGGAGCACGAGCCCCTGCAACATGAGTGATGTGATTTCCATATTCGTATCTCCTCCGATGCGTCCAGTCCGTCGCGTGGCCGCGGTGCCGTGCACCGCGCTTCGGGTCGGGCGTCTGTCGGGCTGCAGGTCGCAAGTGCGACCCGCCAGGATGGGCTCCTGGTGAGGTGATGGTACGGGGAGGCCCCGCCGTGGGTCAACCTCTCGCCCTCCCCCACCTATACTCAGCGGCATGCGACTCGGAAAACTTGCCCTAGAGATCGTGCAGACCGTGGCGCTGACCATCATCGCCTTCTATCTCCTGCAGACCTTCGTGGCGCAGCCCTTCCGAGTTGAGCAGGGCTCCATGCGCCAATCCCTTGAGCCGGGCCAGTACGTGCTTGCCGATAAGCTCACCGCGGCGCTGACCGGGTACCACCGAGGAGACATCGTGATCTTCCGACCCCCCAGCACCTGGCCTGGTGACGCATCAGGGACCCCATATATCAAGCGCGTCATTGGCCTTCCGGGAGAGACCATCGACATTGCAGACAGCATCGTCAGCATCGATGGGGTGCCAGTCGACGAGCCCTACGTCTACCGTGATGGGGGCGCTGATGGGGTTGGCGAAACGGGCCATTGGGTTCTCGGGCCAGGTGAACTCCTCGTCTTCGGCGATCACCGCTCGAACTCCTCCGATTCGCGTGCCTACGGCCCAATCCCCATAGCAAACGTGATCGGACGGGCGATCTTGCGCTACTTTCCGATAAACCTGCTCACCATCATCACTCCGCCAACCTATCGACAGGCAGCACCCTAGATGCCTGGCCTAGAGCTGCTTCTCGTCCTCATCGCCATACTTTCTGGAACGCTGGCCGTCACCAGCGCCAGTCGGGGCGCATGGTTCGCCATCGCCATCCTGGCGCTGAGCTCGAGTGCGCTCGAGTTCTCGATCGGGGATCCGAACCGTATCGGCCTAATCCTGCGCCTTTCCGCCATCGGCATCGGCCTCGTTGCCGCAGTCCCTGAGAACCTCTTTGAGCGAGAGGCCCTGCGTCGCGATCTCGCCATGAGCACCTTGGTGCTCACCCTGCGTGAGCACCCTGTCGTCGTCGCCAGCGCGTTGGCTGGCCTCCTGCTTGGACTCGTGCCGCTGGCACTACCTATTGAATCAAGTAGCGATGCGCTTCGAGCATCTGGTATCGCTCTCCTTGTTGTGGGCCTGCCGCCGCTCCTTACGAGTCGCTTCATTGAGGCAACGACGCGCGCGGCCGTCGTCACCCTTGCGGGCACCATGCTCCTGCGCACCTCAATCTTTGGGGCAATTGATCCACTCGGCGCGCTGGCAATTGGCGCTGGCTTCATCTGTATATTGGTAGTTGGTGGGAGTGTTGCAACACGCATCTCGAATGCGGAGGAGGAGCGATGACCGAAGAGGTCATCCTGACGGCGATCCGCGCGCTCTTTCCCGTTCTGACGGCGCTAACCTCCCTTGCCCTGGTTCCACTCATTCAACTCTGGCGCGGATCGAAACGCGATGACGCTGCGACCTACGCAACGCTCGGCGTACAGTTCCTGCTGCTAGGAACCTCTGTTGGTGCAGCGCTCGCTGGCGCCGGCTATCTCTCAACGCTCAGGATTGGCCAGATCACCATCGACCCTTCCGAGCCGGGTCGCCTGCTGGTGCTACTGGGCGGCATCGTCTTCGCCGTCATTGTCGGCGCTGGCGAGGGTCGTCGAGCAGGCACCATGGGACAGATTGCCCTCTTCGGTATCGCCGCGATTGACCTGGCACTAGCGATTCCATCCGGCATCGCGCCGATTGCGCTCCTCCTCTTCGCCAGCTTGAGTATCTCTGGCGCAGCGGCGAGCGGCAAGGATGATGTGGGCCGTGCACGTGCCGTCTTCCGCGACCTTCGAACCGTCTCGCTACTGCTCCCTGCAGTTGTGGTTGCGGAGATCCTGCGCACCGCGATCTCATATGCCGCGGTTGACGCCTCCTATGCGACGCCCGCATCGCTCGCCGCAGGGACGGCGCTCGGCGTCTCCATCGTTCTCATCGTGGCCGCGGGGGTCTTCCCCTTTCATGGCCGACTGATCAAGATCTTTGAGTCGCTCCCGATCGTGGGCTCGCTCCTTGTTGCAGTCTGGATCCCCTCGGCACTCGCCCTGATTGTGATGGGTGAGCTCTCAGCGCTCTCAAGCAGCATCACCGATCCCCTTGGCGGTGCGATCGTGCCCGGCATCCTGCTCGTTGGGGCAGCAACGCTCGTCTTCGGGGCCATCTCTGCCCTGCTGCACGATGATATCGGTGAGATCGTTGGGTTCATCGCCGTGGGTAACGCTGGATGGTTGGCGCTCGCCGCGGCAGCGGCCCTACAGTCACCGACCGACACCTCGTCACGCCTCATCGTGCTTCCCGGAATGTTGACGACCTCGCTCTTCGGCCTCTGGCTCGTGAGTGTGCGACGGCGATATGGAACTACCTCGATTCGTGAACTTGGTGGATGGGCGCGCCGCACTGGTGCAAATGGGATTGCGTTGACCGCCGCGATCGTTGCGCTGGCTGCGCTACCGCCCGGTGTGGTGCTGGCAGCTCGGCTAAACCTTCTGCTGCTCGGTGGCAACCCGCTCATCGCACTCTTCGCGGTGATCGGTCAACTGATGTTGGTCGTTGCCGCGGCTCGACTGCTCCTTATTGGAATTACGCCGCAGAGTCAGACCGTGCATGAAGCGGAAACCCGGCCTTTCGCCAACATCATCACCTTCTCGCTCGTTGCTGGATCGCTCTTCGTTGCGGCAGCGGCAGCTGGCTGGCTTGCCCTTGAGTCGGGTGGAACCGGCGCGCTCCCTCCAGCTCCGAGCGTGTCGCCAGGAGCAAGCTTTGGACCGGCGCCGACCGGTGAGCCGAGCGTTGAGCCAACGCCGAGCGCAACGGCATCACCAGAGGTATCACCAAGTGTGAGCCCGTCAGGTAGTGGGGAGATCTCGCCAGCGCCGTAGCGACCATCGGTCGCGGGGAGCTACTCCTCGTCGGAGAGGATCCAAGCGTCGGTGGCGCGAGTGTATTCAACAAGACCACCCTCTGGGAACCAGAGTGCAATCTCTGCCGCGGCCGTCTCTGGGGCATCAGATGCGTGAATCAGATTCTTTGCGGTCTCAAGTGCGAAGTCGCCGCGAATCGTTCCGGGGGCTGACTCGTGCGGCTTCGTTGCGCCGACCATCGAACGAACCACGGCAATGGCGTTCGGCCCTTCAAGGACCATCGCCACAACGGGACCCGACGAGATGAATTCCACGAGGCCCTTGAAGAAGGGGCGCTGTGAGTGCACGGCGTAGTGGGTCTCGGCGAGCTTCGCGCTGACTGGAGCGATCTTCAGGGCGACAATCTTTAGGCCGCGCTCTTCGAATCGCGTGATCACTCGACCAGCAAGCTGGCGCTGTACTCCGTCTGGCTTGACAAGGACAAGGGTGCGCTGACTGATGCTCATAACGGCAGGTTAGCCGATCTCGCTGGAGCGCGGTGTATCGTCGCTCGCCGTTGGCCAAGCCCCCGTTGGAAGTTCGATCTGCACATAATGCTCGCCGCGATACTCCAACCAGCTCTTCACGGGTGCGGCATCTGGAATCTGCGTGCCGGCCTGGTACTCAATCTCTACCGCATCGGCGCCGGAGCGCAGCACGTAGCGAAGGTTCCCTGGCTCACTTAGATCAAACTCGATGCTCTCGAAGGCGTCGACATTGATGGTGATGGTGAGCGGGGTAAAGATTGAGGAGACCTCGGGGTCGTCGCCCAAGACCTCCTCGACCCAGCCGTGACCACGCACGATCTGCTCGCCATCGCGGAGGTGGCGGTAGGAGACCGTCTGGTGCAGGAGGGGGCGGAGGATATTCGCCTTATCGGCGCGCTGCACCACGAGGCCTCGATTAACGAAGAGGCCGGGGGCGCGGTCGTGCTGTTCGTGATCCATGAGGGAGAGAGCCTACCGCAGAGCGGCTCCCCGCCGCACCCACGCCGCCCGCCCTATCATTGAGTGGTGCGCTACGCCGTTGATCTCGGGAATAGTGCGGCGAAGGCCGCCCTGCTTGGCGGTGCCGTGGTGCGCCTCCCCGCCCCTACTGATCCCCGCGACGCCGTCGCCTGGGGTGGCGTTGCCGCCGAGCTGATCGCGGCGATCCGTGCCGATGCGCAGCGCGCAGGTGAAGCGGCAAACCTCCGCGTAGCGAGCGTGGTGCCAGCCGGTGCCGAGGCGCTCCGCGCCGTTGCGAAGAGCGCGGATCTCTCCATCGAGTTCGTAAGCGCGGCCGATGTTCCGCTCGAGCTGGCACTCACCCCACCAGCCCAGATCGGCATCGACCGTCTCCTTGCCGC
>NZ_JBBAWK010000030.1:0-6097 GCF_040397215.1 Candidatus Limnocylindrus sp. | reverse complement strand
AGGCGTTCAACATCATGTCGATCCCGACGATCGCCTACTTCAAGGGCGCTGGTGCCCAGCCAGTTGGCGCCGTCGGCTTCCAGACCGCCGAGCAGCTAGAGGCGCGATTCGCGCTGAAGGAGCTCGTCTAACCCTTACGGGATTGCCAACGCCGCCGCATATGCGGCGAGTCGTTCGGCGACCAGCGCATTGGAAATATCAGAGGTGAGCAGTGCGCGCACGCGATTCTTCTCAGTAGTCTCAAAGAGCACAATCACCTGGCGGTGATCACCGTTGATGAGCGTGAACTCCTTGCCCGGCCAGCTGCCCACCGCGATGTCGACGATCGTTAGGCCCTGCGTCTTGCGACCACCACGCGCGCCGCGCTCGAACGCATAGGCCAAGTTTGCAAGCGTGAGTCCTTCTGCGGAATACACGACCAGCGAATAGCCAGTCTTATCGGGTAATTCAAAAACGGCACCCGCAGATCGCAGCTCGCGGATCCCGGCACCCCAGAGTGGTCCAAGTCGGGCCTTCGAGCATTCGCGACCGGAGTCAACGGTGACCGGCGTTGCATCCCAGCCGGCAACCGGGAGGGCCGCTTCAAGAACGGTGTCGAAGCCAGCGGCGCGCTGCTGATCAATCGTCTCGTTGCACGGAAGTGAGCCGTCGGGCGGCGTTGTTGGCGCGCAGGCACCCGCTGCAACCGCGAGAATGAGTGCCGCAAGCATCGTTCGCATAGCACTCATCATGACGCCTACTCCAACTCCCTGTTCGGATCAAAGAGCGGCGCTGTTGCGCGCCTCGTACTGCCTCGGGGTGGGTGTGGCGCGCCACGCTCTTCGAGATCATCGAGCGCCACATTCGCCGCGCGCACCAACTCTTGATCGCGGCGAACGTTGTCGGCGCACCAGACGAGGTAGCCAGGGTCGCGCTTCGCCACGTCACCAACGGTTGCCCCCTCGTACCGCCCGAAGGCGAATACGGTTGCTGCGGCTTCGCTCAGCGTTGGGCGTCGGTAGTCGGCGGGGAGTGGCGCAAAGCTTCGCTCCACTGGGCCAGCGGGTGAGCCTGGGAGTGGGCCAACAGGGCCACGCGGCGCACGCGGCGCCCACGGCTGTTCTGGTCGCCAGTTGATCGGCGCCGGACGGCTCGTGCGCGCATTCGCCGCAGGGGCGGCATCCACAACGACGCTCGCGGTGATGGGTCGTTCCGGCTTGTGTCCCCCCTTTGCTGGTGGCTCGGCTGCCGGCGCCCCTTCGGAGGCCCACGCCTCGGCGAGCAGCGCTTCGGCGGCGGCATTGATGAGGGCCATCTCGCGAGTTGCGGCATCGGCACTCGCCTGATCGTTGACGAAGCGGTCGGGGTGATGCTCGCGGGCGAGCCCTCGACGTGCGGCGCGAATCTCATCGGCGCCTGCGCCGAGTGGCACGCCGAGAACCTCGTGTGGCGTACGGCGCCGCGTCATCGCGGCGCGTCCTCGCCGGTGGCGATCAGCGCCAGGTCAGGGCTGCGAAGCGTGACGTGCATGGCTACAAATGGCATAGAGACCAAGTGTAGCCGCCTCCCCTACGATGAGGGAGAACAAAGGAGGCGCCATGCGCAATCTACTGAAGGCAATCGAGATCTCGCGACCCCTGCTCTGGCTGAATACGTCGATGCCACTGCTCTGGGGTGTGATTGGGTTGCGTGGAAATCTTGTCGTCAGTGATGTGGTCCTCTTCGCCTTCTTCCTCTTCCCGTACAACTACTTCTTGCACGCGCCGAATGACTACTTTGACTTCGAGACCGATGCGCGCAATCCACGCAAGGGCGGCGTAGAGGGTGCCCTCACGCCAAAGCCACTCCTGGCGCGTCACGCAATCATCAGCACCCTCCTCTTGGCGCCGTTCCTTGTTGCCGTTGCGGCAACCACGCCGCCACTCACCCTCCTCTCGCTGCTTGTGCTCTTGATTCTGTCTGCTGGATACAACGCACCACCAACGCGCCTGAAGGGGCGGCCGGTGTTGGACTCACTCACCAACGTGCTCTACGCAATTCCACTGCAGATCGGCCTGCACGCGGCGGGGAGCACCAACCTCGTTGACGCGCCAGTGCTCGTCTTCGCCGCCTGGGGGATCGGCGCACATGCGCTCACCACCATCACCGATCGCGATGAAGATGCCGCAGCTGGCGTGCGCACCATTGCGGTGCTCCTTGGCCGTCGCAACACGGCGCTTTTCGCCGCAGCCTGGTTTACCCTCGTCGGGTTCGGCGTTGCCTCCGTCACCGGAACACCGGCAACAGCGCTGCTCGCCCTCCCCTACCTCGCCCTCTGCTTCATTGGCCGCGATGCTCGCGGTGAGGCGGGCCGTCGCCTCTACCGCCTCTTCCTCATCGCCAACGTGGCGCTTGGCGCATCGATCACCATGCTGGTCTTGCTGAGCGTCAGCGTTGATGCGGCGATCCCTGCCGGGATCCTGGCGATGGGTGGCACGGCGATTGCCCTCGGCGTCTCCGTCGGTCGCGCCGTTCTGCAGCGCCGATGAGCGTCGCGCCGAAGCGCGTCGTTGTTGTGGGCGCCGGCCTCGCCGGACTCGCCACCGCCGTTCGCCTCGCCGCCGAAGGGCTGCAGGTCACCGTTGTGGAGCGCGGCACACGCTCCGGCGGCAAGATGGGGCGCCGCGAGATCGGCCCGTATCGCTGGGATAGCGGCCCGACGATCTTCACCCTGCCAGAACTCTTCGATCAGCTCTGGAGCGCCGCTGGCGCGAAGCGCAGTGATGACCTCACGCTGCTGAAAGTAGAACCTGCGTCGCGCACCTTCTTCGCCGACGGTAGCGTCCTTGAAACGTCGAGCGACCTCGCCAAACTCGCCGCAAGCTTCGGTGCACTTGATCCGCGCGACGCAGCGGGGATCCCCGCCTTCATGCGCCGCGGCGAGAAGCTCTGGCGCGAACTGGACCAAACCTTCTTCCGCCAGTCGCTCAGCCCACTCAGCCTGTTGGCACCAATGTCGTGGCTCGCAGGGATTCGTCTCGATGCCGCAACGCCGTATAGCCGCCGCATCAACAGCACCTTCCACGACGAGCGCATTCGCCACGTGATGCGCTACAAGTCGATCTACTTGGGCTCAACGCCGCAGAGCGTGCCCGGCGCATTCCTCTCGATTCCGTACATCGAGGCGAAGTTCGGCACTTGGCATCCGCAGGGGGGCATGCATGAGGCACCTCTCGCCATGGAGCGGCTCGCCCGTCGCCTCGGCGTGGAGTTCCGCTACGGCACCGATGCGATCGGCAGCATCATCAGCAAGAAGCGCATCAGCGCGCTGCGCGTGGCCCCACGCAGCGACAGCCGCGCGCTCGGTAGCGGCCCCGCGGCGCCGAACCAGCCTGGCGAGGAGCGCCTGGAGGCCGATGCGGTGCTCTTCAACGCCGACATCGTGCACGCGCATCGCGACCTGATCGGCGACGAGCACCTTGGCCTCTTCAGCCGCCGCCGCTTCAAGCACATCACCCCGTCGTCGAGCGCCTACATCCTGCACCTGGGGGTGAAGCGCACCTTCCCCGATCTCGCCCATCACACTGTGTGGCACCCCGAGAACCCGAACGAGGAGCTCGACCGCATCATTGACTCGCCCGTGCCGAGCGGCGACCCAACCCTCTACATCCAGCACGTTGCGGCAACCGACCCGACTGCGAAGCTCGGCGGCCGCACCACCCTCTATGTGCTGACCCCGGTGCCGCCACTGAAAGATCGCTCCTGGTGGGTGGAGCACCGCGACGAGTACCGCGCCGCCACGATCAAGCGCGTCTGCGAGCGCACCGGCCTCAAGCCCGAAGAGATTGAAGAGGTCGCCGATTGGACGCCGCTTGAATTCGAGAACGAGCAGCGCTGCCACGACGGCTCAATCTTCGCCCTCGCCGCGAGCTTCTTCCAGAGCGCCTACTTCCGCCCAGCGAATCGCTCCAGCGATCTCCGCAACGCCTACTTCGCCGGCGCTGGCACGCAGCCAGGCGGCGGCATCCCGCTCGTCATGCTCTCGGGCTACATTGCCAGCCGCCAGATCCTGCGCGACCTTGGCTACACCCTGCCCCCAAGCGAGGCGGGGCACATCGCGTAACTCGCTCTCCCAGCAACACAAAAGAGCCGACCCCCAAAGGGGCCGGCTCCTCGCTTACCCGCCGCGCGGGCCTCTCAATTACAACCTAGAACCCGAGGGTCGCCTGCAAATACGGCAGGGCGAAGTAGAGCAAGAACCCAACGATGGAAACCCACATCAGTGGCTTCACATCGCGGGCACTACCGGTAACCACCTTCAAGAAGCCGTACGTTACAAACCCGAGACCGATACCGGTCGTAATCGAGTAGGTGAACGGCATCATGACGATCGTCACAAGGATTGGGAAGCCGTCAACGACGTTCTTCCACTCAATGTCCTTGATTACCTGGAACATGAGGAAGCCAACGAGAACGAGGGCCGGAGCCGTCGCCTGCGCTGGCACAATGCCCGTCACTGGCGCAATCACGATTGCAGCCAAGAAGAGCAGTCCGGTAACGACGCTCGTGAGGCCGGTACGACCGCCCTCTTCGATGCCCGCTGCGGACTCAATGTAGGTCGTGTTCGACGAGACGCCGAACGCACCACCGACTGCAGCAGCGAGGGAGTCGACGAGCAGGACCTTGTCCGAGCCCGGGAGCTGACCCTTGCTATTGGTGAGCCCGGCGCGCTCGCCGAGGCCGACCATCGTGCCGGCGGTGTCAAAGAAGTCGCTCAACATCAAGGTGAAGACTGCGAGGGCGACCGAGAGGACGCCGACGCCGTTCTGCCACACCGTGAAGATCGCGCCGAGCGGCTTACCGATCGTCGAGAAGTTCTCGGCGTTGAAGTTGAAGATCAACTGTGAAAGATCGCTCGGCAGCTTTGCCGTAACGTCGAGGAAGCCCGCGCTATTGATTGGGCCCTCAATGTCCTGACCGTAGAGATTGTTCAAGATCACGGCTGCAACCGTTGCGCCAACGATGGAGAAGAGCAGCGAGCCCTTCACCTTGCGCGCCGTCAGCACTAGTGCGATCACCAAGCCGATGATGAACGTCAGGATTGCTGGGGTCGTGAGGCTACCAAGTGTCAGTGGCGTTGGTCCGTTGACCACGATACCGCCCTCGTTGAGGCCGATGATCATGATGAAGAGGCCGATGCCGACCGCAATGGCGCGCTTTAACTGAAGTGGAATCGCTTCGAGGATCGCCTGGCGGAAGCCGGTCAGCACCAGAACGGTGATGAGCACGCCCTCCCAGAAGATCACAGCCATCGCCTGATCCCATGGCAGTCCCTTGCCGAGGATGAGTCCGTACGCCACGGTGCTATTCAAGCCGAGGCCTGCAGCAAGGGCGAACGGATAGTTTGCGACGAGTCCCATCGCAATTGTCAGAACGCCAGCAGCCAACGCCGTTGCAACCGCAACTGGCAGGAAGCCTGGGACGCCTGGAACCCCCGAAAGGGCGGCGTTGCTCTGCGAAACAGTGTTCGCGTTCACGAAGATGATGTACGCCATCACCAGGAATGTGGTGATGCCAGCACGGATCTCCGTACCAACCGTCGTCCCACGCTTCTTGAGCTGGAAGTACGAGGCAATCGTTGCCATGGTTTCCTCCCCTAGGCCGAATGGACGGTCGGCCGACCGGAACCCCACCTCCGGACAGCCTCCGCGCTGCCTGGAGCGGTCACCTGCGTGACCAGCGGCGTGTCGTGCTCAACCTACGCCACGGCGCAGGGCCGTAGACCCCCAAAACTGGGCAAAATGACACGATCTTGGGAGTTCTTTTCGTGCAGATGCACAAGATTAGGGCGGGAGAGGCACGACGGTGAGGGAGAGCTGGCGGCCCCGGCAGGAGTCGAACCTGCGACCAACTGCTTAGAAGGCAGCTGCTCTAATCCACTGAGCTACGGGGCCAGCTTCCCGTAGGATAGAGGTATGAAGGCCCTTTATGACGGAACCGAGCTGGCATCGATGGACCCCCTGGTCCTGATGAAGAACCTTGACCACACTCGCATGACTGCGCGCCGCCTCTCCTACATCCTGCAGCAGCAGGTGCACCTCTACACCCCCGAGGCGAACAAGCTCCGCGACGAGATTGA
>NZ_JBBAWK010000029.1:0-6650 GCF_040397215.1 Candidatus Limnocylindrus sp. | reverse complement strand
GGTCATGCCGGCGAAGGGAGGACGCAGGTGTACCCCGCGCGATAGAGAGCGAGGTGCCTGTGCGCGCGTTGATTCTTGCGGGGGGCGATCGACCCGACCCGGCGCTGCTCGATGCCCACTGGCCCGGCTGGCGTGACGTCGCTCTTGTGATCGCCGCTGATGGCGGCGCTCGCCACGCGGCACCACTCGGCCTGCCACTCCACCAGGTGATCGGCGATTTTGATTCACTCAGCGCCGCCGATGTTGATGGGCTCGAGGCGGCCGGTGTGGCCGTGACGCGCTTCCCAACCAATAAAGATGCAACCGACACCGAGCTCGCCCTTCTCGCGGCGCTCGATGCGGGTGCGACTGAGATCACGCTGCTCTGCACCTGGGGCGGCCGCAGTGATCACGCCATCGGCACCCTCGCACTCTTGGCGCACCCGCGCTGCGGCGCTGCCGACGTTGTGATCCTTGATGAGCAGACGCGGACGCAGCTGCTGCGTAGTGGCGCAAGGGTCACCTTGCGCGGCGACATCGGCCGCATCATTTCGATTACGCCGTGGGGTGGCGATGCCACGGTCTCTGCGACCGGTGTGCGTTGGCCACTTGCCTCTGCGCTGCTCCTTGCTGGCAGCACGCGGGGAATTTCTAATGTGGCAACCGCCACAGAGTCAATCATCACGGCCCACAGCGGTGCTGTGCTTGTGAGTGAAGGGGAGGCGTAGCATGAAGCGTTCGTGGGGACTTATGGATTTCGTCACCGTGGCAACTATCGGCATCGCCTCGGGCGTGCTCTTCGCCGGATGGAATCTGGTGTGGGGCGCCGCATCACCACTCTTCGCCGCCGTGCTGCCGCTGCAGTACCTGCTGTTCGCCGGCACGTGGGTGATCGCTGGGCCACTCGCGGGATTAATCGTGCGGCGCCCCGGTGCGGCACTCGCCGGCGAGATGATCGCCGCCTCCGTCTCCTTCCTACTCGCGAGCCAGTGGTCGGTCGACGCGATCTTCTCTGGCGCGGCGCAAGGGATCGGCGCGGAGCTTGCCTTCGCAGCTGTCGGTTATCGCGTCGCCGGTTGGCGCGTGGCGCTGGCCGCTGGCGCACTCTCGGGAGTCGGCATGGCGCTGCATGATCTACCCCTCTACTTCCCCGACGTCAGTACCTCGTTTGTAGCAGCCCTGGTGGCTGCGATGGTTGCAAGCTCGGCGATCATCGGTGGCCTCGGTGCGCCGGCCTTGCGCAAGGCACTTCGACGCAGCGGTGCCCTTGACCTGATCGGTTCCTAACGGCGTGCCGCTGCTCGCTCTAGAGATCGCCGATCTGACCTGGCGCCCGGCTGGGTCAGATCGGCTCACGCTCGACCTGCGCGGAACCTCGATAAGCCTTCCCGCCGGTGGGCTGCTACTTGTAAGCGGCGCCTCTGGCGCAGGGAAGAGCACCCTCCTGCGTGCGATCGCTGGGATGCTCGGCACGGTGCTGCCGGGCGAGCTGCGCGGGCAGCTTCGTGTCGGCGGGATCGACTTGATTGCCGCCGCCGCAACGGAGTCGGGGATTCCGCGAGAGCTGAGCGTGCGCCTCGGGTACGTCGCGGCTGGTCCTGCCCCAACGTATGCGCTCCCACTCCTCTTAGATGATGCGGCGCTCCCGCTCGAGTCGCGACACGTTCCCACCGAAGAGATGCGCTCGCGCATCGAGCGGTACGCGCGCGCCGCGGCGGTAGAGGTTGCCCTGATCGATCGCAGTCTCACCACGTTTAGTGGCGGCGAGCGAGCGGCGGCGGCGGCGCTCGTTGCCCTTGTCGCATCGCCTGATCTGCTGATCGCCGATGAGCCACTCGGTGGCCTTGATGCACGATCGTCCGAGCGCTTGGCAGCAACGTTGCGCGAGAGCGGTGCGACGCGCGTGATCGCGGCACATGATCTCTCGCTGCTCGGCTCCGCAACGGCGCAGCACCTACGACTCGATGGCGGCAGGGTCGTCGCAACCGCGGCGATGCCGGCACCTTCGCCAGATTGGAGCACGGTGCACAACGTCGCCGGTGGTGGCGCACCGGTCGTGCAACTGGTGCGCGCCACTGCGGCGGATCGCACCGTTGGGCCATCCAGCCTCGCCGTGATGCGCGGCACCACCACGCTGCTCACCGGTGACACGGGGAGCGGTAAATCAACGCTGCTGCATCTCGTTGCGGGGACACTCGCACTTGACACGGGTGAACGCATCGCGGCGACTGACCTGCGAATCAGATTTGCACCACAAGATTCGGGACTCCTCCTTGGTGTGCGACCGGCGCGTGCGCTCCTTGCTCCGAGCGACGCAGCGCGAGCCGAAGCACTGGCGCAGCGCCTTGATGTCGCACAGCTGCTGGATGCAGCACCTGGTCGACTCTCCGACGGCGAACGACGTCGGTTAGCAATCGTCGTGACCCTTGCCGCAGCCCCAGACGTCCTGATGCTCGACGAGCCGAGCGGCGGCCTCGATGACGCGCGCGTTGCGGCGCTCTGCGATCTACTGAGCGATCAGGAGCTGCTCGGCGCGACCGCTGTGCTGATTGCCACGCATGACGCACGACTGGGTGCGTTGAGTCGCTCGGATGCGCGGCCGCTCCGCCGAGTGCGTCACCCCGAGGAGACAGGGGCCAGCGTTGAGCCGACCGAGGGTGGCCTTGCAGCGCTCCTCCCAGCGCCAGTGGCGCGAGTTGCCAAGAGCGCCGAGCGGCTTCTCTCACCAGAGCTCGGCCGACGGCTGATCGGCACAGCCAATCCACTTACGCGCCTCGGCCTCGCCCTCTTCTGGTTCACCCTTTCAATTGCGAGCCCAGCGACGCCGGTGGCGCAGGCGGCGATCGCCCTCCCAGTCCTCTTGGTGGCGTGGGTCTCGGGCGTGCAGGTTCTCGCAACGCTGCGTCTCGCCTTGGCGCTCACGCCAGCACTCGCTGGGATTGTGCTCGCCAATCTCTTCGGCGGCGCATCAGCTGAGGAGGCGGTTGGTGCAGGCACGCGCCTGCTCGCCTTTGCTGCAGGTAGCCTCGTTCTCTTACGCCCGTTCGAGCCGTTGCGCATGGCCGATTCGTTCATCGAGCAACTCCGCGCACCATTTGCACCAACGATGGCGCTGCTCGCCACCGCCACGCGCATCCCCACACTGCGCGACGAGGCGCGCGAACGTCGCGCGATTCGCCGCCTAACCCGACGAGGCGCAGATCCGTTTCTGCTCGCCGACATGTTCGATTCGGTGATTCGCGCCGTGCCACAACTAGCGATCGCCCTCGAGGTTCGCGGTGTGCGCCTCCCAACAGGTGCGGCACCACCAACGCGTCGTCGCCCGTCGCGCTTCGGTCGCGCCGATCTCCTCATCGTGAGCCTCAGCGTTGGCGGTCTGCTCGTCTCCGTTGCGCGCGCGGTCGCCGAGGCTATACTTGGTGCATGAGTCCCTTTAAATCATTCCCGCCAGTTGGTAGCGAGGCCCCCGCCTTCAGCATGCGCGACGCAGGCGGTATCGAACACAGCACCCTTTCTGCGCGTGGCAAGTGGCTCGTCCTCTACTTCTATCCAAAGGACGACACCCCTGGCTGCACCATTGAGGCCTGCGAGTTCCGCGACGCCGAGTCGGCGCTGCAGCAGGCGGGCGCACTTGTCTGGGGGGTGAGCCCCGATGACCAGTCGAGCAAGGCCGCGTTCCGCGACAAGTTCTCGCTGAACTTCCCGATACTCTCCGACCTTGACCATCAGGTTGCTGAGGCCTACGGGGTTTGGGGTGAGAAGCAGATGATGGGGAAGAGCTTCATGAGCACTCACCGGGTCACCTTGCTCATCAACCCTGCGGGGCAGGTGGCGAAGGTTTGGGAGAGCGTGACCCCGACCGGGCATGCGGCAGAGGTGCTTGCGGAGATCATCAGCCAGAGGGGATAAAAGGCGGTGCCTTTGGGGGGACGCCGGCACCGCCTTAGGCGGCGATTCTGGCAGAAATTCACGTTCGGTACAAGGAAAAGTGGCCAGATTGCAACTATCCCGCTGAGCACGCTTTTGGGGAGCCCCTGCTACCCTTACCTCTGCAGGCTATGACCCACGGCAACACCGAAAGGCTCACTGTGACGCTTGAAACGCAGGACTTCCTGGTCCAGCCGGTAGACGCCTCCTGGCTTCAGTGCAACATCGAGTGCCAAGAGGCCTGCCCTGTCGGCACCAACTGCCGCGGCTACCTCAACCTGGCCGCTGAGGGTCGGTTCGAAGAGGGCTACCTCCTCTCCCGCGAGCCGAACCCGATTGCCGCCATGTGTTCGTACGTCTGCTCCGCGCCGTGCGAGCGCGCCTGTCGCCGCGGCGACATCGATCGACCGCTCGCGATTCGCGCGATGAAGCGCTTCCTTGTTGAGTGGCACGCCGCGTCGGGCATCCCCGACGTTGCGCCAGAGATCACGCCACGCGCCGAGAGCGTTGCCGTCATCGGTGCTGGCCCTGCTGGTCTCTCCGTTGCGCGCGAGCTCGCCGTGAAGGGCTACCAGGTCACGGTCTACGACAGCCTGCCGTACGGCGGCGGCACGATGCTCATCGGTGTTCCTGCCTTCCGACTTCCGCGCGAGGCGATCGAAACCGACGTGCGCCTCATTGAGCGGCTCGGCGTGAAGTTCGTCTACAACACCGAGGTCGGTCGCGACATCACCTTCGAGCAGTTGCAGCAGAAGTACAACGCGATTGCGATCTGCGCCGGCGCCATGAATGCCGTTGCCCTTGATGTGCCGGGCGCCGACCTAAACGGACTCGTCTACGGCGTGGACTTCATGAAAGATGCCAACCTCGGCAAGCCGCTCAGCGTAGGTAAGGATGTGGTCGTCATCGGTGGTGGTTACACCGCCATGGACTGCTCGCGCACGTCGTTGCGTCACGGAGCGGAGCGCGTCACCATCGCTTATCGCCGTACGCGATCCGAGCTCGTCGTTGATGAGGAGGAGCTCGGTGAGACGGAGCGCGAGGGTGTGCGCATGGACTTCCTCGTCTCACCACTTGAAGTGATCGGCGAAAACGGCAACATCACCGGTGTGCGCATGATCAAGAATCGTCTCGGTGAGCCGGACGCTTCGGGTCGCCGCAGCCCGGTGCCAATTGAAGGTTCGGAGTTCATTCTTCCTGCCGACACCGTGATCCCCGCCGTGTCACAAGCCTCCGAGCTCGGCTTCCTCCCGGTCGAAAGCACCTTCGAAGTCGCGCGCGGTCGCGTCAAGGTTGACCCGGCCACCTACGCCACCAACATCAAGGGGGTGTGGGCCTGTGGCGACTTCGTTACTGGCCCCGCCACCATGATCGAGGCGGCGGGCCACGCCAAGAAGTGCGCCTACGCCATTGATCGCTATCTCGACGGACAGGCGGAGATTACGGTCGACGCCAACGTCAAGATCACCAGCTCCTGGCGCCATGAGATGCCCGAGTTCTACGACCGCATCCCACGCCAGCACATCCCGGTGCTGCCTCTGGCCGCTCGCCTTCCGTCGGGGGACCCAGCAGAGAACTTCGCCACCCAGGTCGAGCTCGGCTACGGCGCGCAGCAGGCGGTCGCCGAGAGCACCCGCTGCCTCATGTGCAACTACAACATCTGGTTTGACCCGATGCGCTGCGTCCTCTGCGGCGCTTGCGCCGACGTCTGCCCCGAGGGGGTCATCCATATGGTCGATATCAACCAGCTCAAGTCTGAGGGCGCCCTCCCCGAGCTTTCTGAGGCGTACGGCTGGGAGAACGGTGCGGCAATGCTCTTAGACGAGGAGCGCTGCATCCGTTGCGCCCTCTGCGTAAAGCGCTGTCCCTTCGACGCGATTACGATGGAGAGGTTCGAACTACAAGAGATCAGCTCAGACGGACGCCTCTATAAGGAGTCTTACCGAGATGGGCAGTTGGCCGGAGTCGCTGGCGTAGCGGGAGGGGCACAGTGAGCCTACTTGCGAGGGTTGATCAGGCTGTTCGCAGATCTTCAGCATGGCGCTCCGTCTTCCGCAACGCATACCCCAACGACGAGCGAAGTCGCGCCTATGCGGTGATGAACAACGTCTTCCTGCACCTCCACCCGGTGCGCGTGCGCCAGCACGCCGTGAAGTTCGCCTACACCTTCTGCCTCGGCGGCTTGAGCTTCTTCCTCTTCCTTGTCCTCACCGTCACGGGCGTCTACCTAATGTTCTTCTACGCCCCATCGGCAACGCAGGCGTACTCCGACATCCTCAGGATTCAAACGATCATTCCCTTCGGCCAGATCACGCGCAACATTCACCGTTGGGGCGCGCACCTCATGGTCTTCTTCGTCTTCCTGCACATGATGCGAGTCTTCTATCACGGCGCCTACAAGCCACCACGCGAATTCAACTGGGTCGTTGGCGTGATCCTGCTCTTCCTCACCCTGATGCTCAGCTTCACCGGCTACCTGCTGCCGTGGGACCAGATCGCCTACTGGGCGATCACCATCGGCTCGAACATGGCCGGCTACGCGCCGCTCCTCAACACCCCATCGAAGCTGCTCCTGCTGGGTGGACTTGAGGTGGGGCAGAACACGCTGCTGCGCTTCTATGTGCTCCACGTGATGGTCTTCCCGCTCTTGGCGGCAGTCTTCCTCGCGGTCCACTTCTGGCGGATCCGCAAGGACGGCGGCATCAGCGGACCGCTGTGATCTATGAGTGACGAGCAGCGCCCAG
>NZ_JBBAWK010000028.1:0-6658 GCF_040397215.1 Candidatus Limnocylindrus sp. | reverse complement strand
ACCATGCGACGGCTGATCGCCGTGCGCATCGGCGTGAACTCAACGGGGGTTCGCCCTGGCTTCGGCATGCGCGAGTTCGGCTTACTTGCCGTCTTCGACGTAGGCGATCACGGCGCCAACGGCGACCTCAGCGCCAGCGGCATGCACGATCTCAACAAGGGTTCCCGCTGTTGGCGCCTCGAACTCGACGGTGGCCTTCTCGGTCTCAAGCTCGCCAATCGGCTGGCCTGCGGTCACGGTGTCGCCGACCTTCGCCGTCCAGGCGCCGATCTTGCCGACCTCGCTGTCGTAACCGAGTCGGGGCATCTCTACTGGTACGCGCATCGCATCCCTCCTTGGGCGGGCCACGGGCGGCTCGCACGCTCATGCCTCCCCACGATGGGTGGCGTTGGGGTCAGTGTAGCCCCGCGCCTAGCGCTGTGACTCGAGGGCCGCCTCGACGGGCATCTCTTCGCCATGGTGAATGCGCGTCGCCGTGTTCCAGTCGTCGCCCACGTCGGCGGTTGCCGCGGCCACGAGGCGGAAGGCCCCCGTCACGATAAAAATGCCGACGTAGGTGGGGTAGGCGACGGGGAGCAGGGCCAGCACGACCACGCCGGCCAGCTGGCCGACGGCGAGCGCCCCTGCGGTGGTGGCGCCGTAGGCGGACTGCGCGCGAATCGACTCACCAGGAGCGGCGAGTCGGAGCACGCGCTCTTGTGCCGAGAGGATGCCGGCGGCGAAGCCGACGGTGATGATGACGATGACCACGAGCAGCACCAGCGGCGCATATGGATTCCATGGACCGGCGAGGATTGATGAGGCCATGCCGACGCCGCGAACGACCAGTGAGATGCGATAGAGGCGACTCGCCGAGCCGCGCTCCAGCCAGTTGCCAATAAGGATGGCGCCGACGAGTGCCGCGGCGGAGCCGATGGCCGCCATCAGGATGGCGTAGGCCGCATCTTGTTTCAGCACGACGATCGCGTATACCGATAGATACGGTGCGAAACCGGCACCGACCGCCGAGATGATGTTGGTGCGGATGAAGCGGCGCACGGGTGCTGAGAGGGGACCTGAGCCTGCGGCGCGACCGGCCAACACGGCACCGGGTCGTGGCAGCCTGCGCAGCGCGCGCAGGAAGAGGAGGCTGGCAACGAGGCCACCGGCGAAGGCCGGCGCATAGATCAGGACGCCCCAGTCGTGCTCACCAACGCGAACGAGCAGCGCGACGGGTACGAGCAGCACCGACCCGAGTCCGAACTGAATAGCGAGTGCGCGCGGCGCGACAAAGCGGCGCTCACGCTCGGGGAGGATTCGGCCAAACCAGGTCTGCACGTTCGCTCCCGCAATCGCCTGCGCCGTGGCGCCGACGCCAAACCCGATCGCGAGTAGGCCGATGCCAGCGAGCGGCGGCAGAACGCCGGCGGAAATCGCCACTACGACGGTGATGTAGAGGATGGGCCGCAAGAGTGCGACGGCACCGATCAGCAAGGTGAGCCGTCGGAGGTCGCCGCCGCTGCGACGCAGCGCGACAGGCATAAAGCCCTGCAGAATTCCACCCACAAAGGGGAAGAGGCCGATGAGCGTTGCAAGTGCTGGCGATGCGCCAAGAGTTGTGACGAGGGGGATGGAGAGGCTGTCTCCATTCAGCGCGAAGGCGACGGCGTCGGAAACGGCGAGGGTGCGGAAGGCGGCGTAGCGGCCGGTGAGGAAGCGCCGCCAATCGGCGACCGCTCTGCTCACCGCGTTTGAGCGGCGGCGCTGCTCGCTCGAACCTGCTCTTCAATGCGATCGATCTCGGTGACGATTGCGGAACGGAGGGCGTCGAGCTCGTCGCGCGCCTTCTCGGTTGTGGAGTCGATCGCGGTGAGGGTCTTCTTGATCTCCTTCACCGACTCAAGTCGGCTGCGTAGCGCGTCAATGGCATCCTTCACCGCCGAGAGGTCGACGCCGCTCCCCTCTGACTTGGCGCGAATCAGTGCTGAGATGCGCGCCAGTCGGTACCCCGCCTCAAGGATCGCAACATCGGGAGCCTCAGGATCAACAACGCAGTAGACGCCGTGCCGGCTGATGACGAATGGCGAGGCACCCGCTGGTGCCGCCGCCTCGCTGAAGACCATCAGGGCGATCTCGGCCTTGCGATTCTCGCGCGCCTCGGCGAGCTCCTTCTCAATCGCCGGTCCGGTCATGACCTTGTCCTTCACCTCGACAACGATGCGCAGGACGTTTGCGGAAGCGTCGCGGCCGTTGATGGTGATGATCGCGTCGCCCTTCTTTGAATCGGGGACTGCACCAGTCAGACCGCCCGTGCCCTCTATCTCGTCATTGGTGGCGCGAAGCAGTTCGGTGTATTCGGCGATGACACGCGACTCAAAATCGGCGCCCTTTGCCGTCCCCTTCTTGCGCTCGCCCTTGGCCGCCTTCTGCGACGCGTCGAGCTCAACGATCCTGAGCAGCACATCGTCAAAGCGCTTGGCGATCTCGGCGCGAAACCCGCTCAGTGGCGACGCCTCGCGCGTAGGGTCAAGCAGGTGGGCGAGCTTGCTCGCATCGCCATCGAAGTAGGTGCCGAGGATGGTGTTCAGCTTGCCCAGCGCCGAGTCGCGGCGATTCTCGTCGAAGAGATCCTTGGTGAATTGGGCGAGCTCACCCTTATCGCCGAGGAAGCGCTCCAGGGTCGCGGGCAGGGCGCCGCCCTCGCTGGCGAAGGTTTTGCGCAAAATCTCTTCGACCTCAGCGGTTGCCTTCTTGTTTGACTCACCGGCATCGGAGAGCAACTTGTCGAAGGCGCGGCGCACGTGATCCACATCGATGGAGCCGCTGGCGCTCTGTAGCGCCATCAGGCCCACACGCATGGCGCGCTCTACGGTCTCGGCACGATCTTCGGGGGTGCGGCTCTCAAGGAAGCCGGCGAGGGCGCGGTCGAGCACCTCGAGGGAGGCGATGCGAATGCGGTCGCCGACGATCTCAACCTGCGTCGGCTTATTCGCCGAACTAATTGGAACGATCTCGGGAACTCGCTCGCCGCTCACCTAGCGGAGCGCGATCTGACCACAGCCGTCACAGAGGGCCACAATCGCATGCTTGTCGCGGGCATAGCCGGCTGTGTGGAGCACGCCAGGGCAGCCGACCGTGCGGCAGCGCCAGGCCCACGCCTCATCGCCATCCGCACCGTCATAGGGGAGTGCCTCGGCGCTGAGCTTCTCGGCGAGACCATCGCGCGCGCCCAACGTCGCAGCAACGGCGGCGGCACGATCCGTTTCGCTCTCGCGCTTGTAGGGATACGACTGGGCGACGTTGGTTGGCATGGGTGGAGTATACCGACCGCCGAAGACGGGAACCCGTATGCTTCAACGGTGACTCGATCAATGAAGGCCCTGCTGCTCGGCACCCTGACGTTGCGCACTGCCACGGGGACCACGGGTGCGCTGTTGATCGTCTGGAACAAGCATCTCAATCAGTCGGGGGCCGTTAGCATCACCCCCGTTGACCTGGCCACAATCACCCTCGCCTTCTATGTGACCGAGCTGCTCGGCTCGCCAATCTTCGGCATCATTGCTGATCGGATCGGCCGCAAGCCCGTGATGTTGCTCGGGCCACTCTTCGGCTTGGCCGCCGTCTTGCTGACGCCGTTTGCGATCACGATTCCGCTCCTGATCTGCACCAGACTTTTGGAGGGCTCTTCGACGGCGGCGAGCGTTCCGTCGATCCTCTCGTACGTCGCGGCGAAGACCAGCCACGATGCCAAACTGCGCGGTCGCGTCGTCACGCTTTTTGAAGTTGCGACGCTCGGCGGCCTACTCGTCGCTGGGACTGCGCTTGCCGGGCCGCTCTGGGACTTCTTTGCGGTTGGCGCATTCGCCGTTAACGGTGGCATCTATCTGCTTTCGCTGGCCCTCTTCGCCTACGGCGTGAAAGATGAACACGCCGCCCCGCCCCAGCAGACAGAGAATCGACTCCGCAAGTATCTGAAACTGTTTAGCCAGCGAGGAATTCTCTTATTCGTGCCAACGTGGGTCTCCATCAACGCCATCATTGGTGTCTGGGTGCCCCAGGGGTTGAACCTCCTCCTCGGCGATTCGGGGGTCGAGTCGCGCGGGCAGTTCCTTATGAGCGGGTTCCCCTTCACCGTGATCACCTCTGCCTTCGCCTTCGTGGCCCTGATTGGTGGCGTTGGCCTCATCTTCTGGGGGAATCGCTTTGCCAATTTCCGCCGAACGACGATGCTCCTCTTGGGTCTAGTCGCGTTCGTTGTGGCCATGGCCGCGGTATTCACGATGAATCGCCTCAGCGGCGCCGACCTGCCACTGATCGCCCTGCTCTTCACCCTGCTCTGCGGCTCCATGTTCTTTATTGCGGGAGCAACGCCGGCGGCGCTCGGCTTCTTGGCTGACGTCTCCGAGCGGTATCACACCGATCGAAGCGCGGTGATGGGCCTCTACTCCATCTTCCTGGGCCTCGGCCAGGTGATTGGCGTGAAGATTGCGGGTGACCTGGCGACCTCGTATGGGGTCGACGGTTTGGTTTACGCAACCCTCGGATTCCTCGTTGTCGCGGGCACATTCCTGCTGATCCTGCGCCGAGTTGAGCACGAAATTCTCTTGCCGAGCGCACCTGGGCAACACGGCGCGCACGGCTGATCGGCGCCGATAGAATCGTGAGAACAGGTCAGCGCGCGGCGCTGAAAACGTAGGGGGAGGGAGTCGCATCATGACGAAGCCAAAGGTCGCAATCATCACCGATAGCGCCTCAGACCTTCCACCTGATGCGGCGAAGAAGCTCGGCATCACCATCGTGCCGATCATCGTCACCTTCGGTTCGGAGAGCTTCAAGGTCAACGAAGAGCTCTCCATGGATCAGTTCTGGAAGCGACTCACCGCTCCAGGGGCACCCTTTCCAAAGACCGCGGCACCACCGCCCGCCGCATTCACTGCGGCGTATGACCGAGCCTTCGCTGGTGGTGCCGATGAGATTGTCTCGGTGCATGTTGCCTCGAAGCTTTCAGCGACCTTCCGCAATGCGGAGATCGCGGCGGCGGACCATCCACAGTCGAAAAACATTCATCTCGTTGACACCGCGACCGCGTCGGCCGCCCAAGGCCTGCTTGTTGCGCGCGCCTATCATCGCGCCGCCGAAGGCTGGAAGGCGCCGCAGATCGTCGCCGAGCTCGGCGAGCTCATTCCAAAGACGCACGTGATCTTCTTCCTTGACTCACTGGACTACCTGAAGGCCGGCGGCCGCATCAGCCCAGCACGCGCTGCGATTGGCGGGCTCCTCTCGGTGAAGCCAATCATCGACATTATCGATGGCGAGGTCGTCACCCTCGACAAGCCGCGCACCTCTTCGAAGGCGCGCGAAAAGTTCATGGAGATCATTGGTGCAGCACCGATTCAGGAGCTGACGATGCTGCATGCGGAGGCGCCCGATATTGAGGCGTTCCGCGACGAGGTCTGCGCGCGCTACCCCGAGATTGCGGCCCTGAAGCCAGGTATCGTTCGCGCAGGTGCGGCGATTGGGCCACACACCGGCCCGAAGGGTCTCGGCGTCGCGCTCATTCGCGCATAGCTACGTAGCCTGCTCCGCCGCTCGGGCGGGAGCACGGCGCAACCTACGCGCAACGTCTTTTTGGGGCGCGTTGTAGGGTTGGGGAGATCGCCGCACGGCGTCCGCCAGGCACCCGCCAGGGCGGCAGAGGAGAGGTACAATACGATGAGTGCACAGAAGAGCGCATGGGCAGTTGCGCAGCAGCAGTTTGACCTTGCCGCAAAACGGCTCGGCCTCGAATCCGGCATCGCCGCCGTCTTGCGCGAGCCACGCCGACAGCTCACCGTGCACTTCCCTGTGCGCATGGATGACGGCTCAACCCGGGTCTTTGAGGGCCACCGCGTGCAGCACAACCTTGGACGCGGCCCAGCGAAAGGCGGCATTCGTTTCCACCAGGACGTGAACATCGAAGAGGTGAAGGCCCTCTCCATGTGGATGTCGTGGAAGTGCGCCGTGATGGATCTTCCTTATGGTGGCGGCAAGGGCGGCGTCACCGTTGACCCAAAGAAGTTGTCGCTCGGAGAGCTTGAGCGCCTGACGCGACGCTTCACAACCGAAATCGCCGTCATCATTGGGCCAGAGTCCGATATTCCTGCGCCTGATGTGAACACCAACAGCCAGACGATGGCCTGGATGATGGACACCTATTCCATGCATGTCGGCTACACCGTTCCTGGTGTGGTGACTGGTAAGCCGATCGCGCTCGGCGGCTCGAAGGGCCGCAACGAGGCAACGGCGCGTGGTGCCGTCTTCTGCATTCGCGAGGCGGCAGGCAAGATCAACCTCAACTTAAAGGGTGCAACCGTCGTGGTGCAGGGATACGGCAACGCCGGATCCATTGCTGCCCGGCTAATTGGCGAGCTTGGCTCCAAGGTGATCGCCGTCTCCGACAGCAGCGGCGGCATTCACAATCCAGCCGGCCTCGACCTTGCCGCGGTCGATGCGCATAAGAAGAAGACCGGGAGTGTCGTTGGTTTTGCTGGCTCTACGCCAGTGAGCAATCAAGCGATCCTTGAGATTGCCTGCGACGTGCTCATTCCAGCGGCGCTCGAGAATCAGATTACCGCGGAGAATGCCGGCAAGATCAAGACGAAGATCGTCGCTGAGGCGGCCAACGGGCCAACGACCCCAG
>NZ_JBBAWK010000027.1:0-7101 GCF_040397215.1 Candidatus Limnocylindrus sp. | reverse complement strand
AACGTGTTCAGCAAAGTTCCGGAGGTCACCCTCTACTTCTGGGTGATTAAGGTGCTCTGCACCACCGTTGGTGAAACGTTTGCCGATTTCCTCAACACCAACTTTGATCTCGGCCTGACGAACCTTACGCTGATCATGGGCTCGCTCCTGATCGTTGCCCTCTTCTTTCAGTTGCGCGCGAAGCGATACGTGCCGAGCCTCTACTGGCTTGCGGTGGTGCTAATCAGCATCGTCGGAACACTTATTACGGACAATCTCACCGATAACCTTGGTGTGGAGCTTGCAATGACGACAGGTGTTTTCGCGGTTGCCCTCACGGTGAGCTTTGCGGCCTGGTATCGAAGCGAGGGGACGCTCTCCATCCACTCAATCTTTACCGCACGCCGCGAGGCGTTCTATTGGGTGGTAATCCTCTTTACCTTCGCTCTGGGTACGGCTGCGGGCGACCTTGCGGCTGAAACTCTGGCCCTTGGGTACTTTCTCTCCGCGGTGACCTTTGCTGCACTGATTGCGGCCGTCGCGCTGGCCCACAGGTATCTCAAGCTGAACGGGGTGATCGCCTTCTGGTTTGCGTACATTGTGACGCGACCGCTCGGTGCGTCTCTCGGCGACCTCTTGGCTCAGTCGCCGGATAACGGTGGGCTGGGGATCGGCACCGTCGGCACGAGCATCGTGTTTCTAAGCGCCATCCTCGGTACGGTGATCTATCTGACGATGTCAAAGAGGGACATCATTAAACTCCCGCAGGACTAAGCGCCGCGTTGGCCGTGGCCAACGCGCGCTCTTACTCCATAGTTGTGCGCTGATCACACCGCCTCCACCACCTGGTGGGGGCGGTGCTGTTTCTAACGGTCTTGCAGGTTCTTTCCGCGTAGACTGTGCGCATGAAGGCATTAAGAACAGGTCAGCCATCCGAGAACAGTGTGGCCCGTAAGGTTCCCAGAGCTTTGCGCGTCGTCAGTCAAGTCGGACTCGGACTCTTCCTCACCTCTGCCGGTTACAGCCATCTCACCGTGAATCGTCTGGAGTTCCAGGCACAGGTGCCCACCTGGCTGCCGCTCGATCCCGACTTTGTGGTGCTTGCATCTGGAGTCGTCGAAATCCTGCTCGGGCTCTCACTCCTGACGCTTTGGCGTTTTCGCGCCCACGTTGGACTGGTTGCCGCTCTTTTCTTCGTTGCGATCTTCCCAGGCAATATCAACCAGTTCGTGAATCGGATCGACGCATTCGGCTTGAATACGGACACAGCTCGGGTCGTGCGCCTCCTCTTTCAGCCCGTTCTGGTGTTGTGGGCACTCTGGTCGACGGGTGCACTGCGACTCGTACGACGCAGGTAGAGGCACTCCATGACTGAACGTGTTGTCCACCCGGTGAAAGGCGGCCTTGGCGCGATTGCGCTCGTGGGCTCGGGGGAGTATCTCCCCGCGATGGCCGCCTTCGAAGGGCAGCTTCTTGATGATGCAGTGCGTCGGGGGAAGCCACGCCACTACCTGCAGCTCGCTACAGCGGCTGGGCAGGAGGGGGAGAAGAGCCTGACCTTTTGGCGCGAGTTAGGCGCGGCGCAGGGCGAACGAATCGGTGGTCCTACAAGTTTCTTGCCGGTGTTCACGCGAGAGCATGCCAACGACGTAGCCCTCGCAGCTCGCGTAGCCGAGGCCGGCCTGATCTATTTGTCGGGTGGGAACCCTGGATATCTCGCGGCGACCCTCGTGGGGTCGCTCGTTGGTGACGCGATCATGGCGCATGTGCGGAGCGGCGGAGCGCTCGCCGGGTGCAGTGCTGGCGCGATGGTGCTCGGCACTACCGTGCCCACCTTCCGCTTCGGGTCTCGCGCCCCGGTTGCTGGCTTCGATCTGCTCCCCGGCATTCAGGTGATTCCACACTTCAATCGACTCTTTGAGCTCGCGGTCAAGGGTGCCCCGGATTCGACCAAGCACCTCGTAGGGATTGAGAACCTAACCGCACTCGTGCGATGGAGCGGTGCGACGGAGTGGCGAGTGGTGGGTGATGGAGTGGCGCATCTGCTCCGTGGCGGTCCGCGCCGACAGCTCGTGGCGGGGGAGTCGCTCGCCCTTTAGCGCGGCAGGTTTGCAATCACCTGAGCGAGCGCCACGCCGATAGGTGTGGCCAAGTACTTCGCCATCGTCGCGGTGAGATGGTGATTGTCGTGAAACACGATGCGTCCGTCAATGATTGGTGCACAACGATCGCCAGGGCAGAGAGCTCCCGTGAAATCAAAGAGCGGCAAGTTGCGCTGCTGTGCAAGTAGCAAGTCTCGTCCGTAACCCCACGCAGGATAAACGTCGGGTTTCTTCGTGACGCACTTTGCAACGTTGCCCTTGTTTCGTGCAAGGCAGGTTGGAACATTGATGTCGCCATTCGGTGTCTCTGCGAATATAAGCAGTGGGAAGGGGAGCTTGTCGAGCATGCGGCCAATCGCGTCCGCGTAGTATTGCGGCCGCTTCTCATTGGGTTTCCCCTCTTCTCGCGCCTCGGTTTGCGAGAGGATGATGAGTGCCGGCTTCAGTTGTTTGATCTTGTCGATGGCATTCAGCCGCCACTTCGTACACGAGGTGTACGAGTGACCTAGCCGATAGGCGTAGAGCTTCACATCCATGAAGACGCAGTTCACTTTTGCGACTGGAATGATCTCGTAGTTATATGCCTTGCCGATGAGATCAAGTGCGGGCATCCAGTGCAGAGCGTGGCTATCGCCCAAGATGACGATGCGTAGGCCCCCCTTCTTGCCGTAGTAACAGACGGGCACCGTTTCGCCATAATGGTCTCGACTGCATCCCTTATTCAGCACAGTGTCGGCATCGCCCGCCGCTCGCCCGAGCGTCGGCTTGACGTTCGCAGGGACTGCGCCCGTGAGCTGATAGACACTCGTGCCGCCAATCGAGATTGGAGCCCACGGAGTGGGTGAGGAGCTTGCAGGGGCTCTTGAAGCGCTTGGCGATGGGCTTATTACGCTGATACTTGGATCATCGCTTGCACCGGGGTCTGCGGAGGCGATGTCTGGTGCGATACCAATACCTGCAAGTGCGATGACCAAGCTGAAGAGAAGCACTCCGCCCCGGCGCAGCACCGTGCCAGGCACCAGGCTCAGCGCAAACCCCTTGCGGAACGGCTGTTCTATGAAGCGGTACATGAGGGTTGCGACGAGCACTCCGGCAGCAACGGCGGTGATGGTGGTGGTTGGCGTCATCGCAACGCCGAAGTAGGTGGGCAGGATCAAGATTGGCCAGTGCACAAGGTAGAGGCTATAGCTAATGCGCCCAGCGGCGCGCAGCGGCGCGATCGAGAAGAGTGCGCGCATGGCTCGGCCGCCGGTCGCGCTCACGGTGCCACGCAGCCCGATCGTCGCCATGCCGCCAACGAGCGCCGCTGAAGCTAGGCCCGAGAGCGGGCCAGCAAGACCGGGGTACCCCTCTTCGCCAGGGAGGAGGAGGGTGAGTGCCACGATGAGCGCTAGACCGATAGGGGCAAGTGGAATGCGCCGCAGCGCGTTGCTCGCGATCATGCGCGTTTCGAGTAGCGCGAGCAGGCCGCCAGCGGCGAGGCCATAGGCGCGTGTTGGCAGCAGGTAGTAGGCCCAGATCGGTTCCATTGGGGTCAGTAGTGCCGCAGCGGCGGTGGAGCCGATGGCGATCACGGCGAGGGTGATCAGAATCGCGCGACGCTGGCCAATCTTCCAGGCGATGCCGAGCAGGAGCGGCACCAGTAGGTAGAACTGCTCCTCAACGCCAATGGACCAGAGCGGCAGCAGCGGTGATGGCTCGGTGCTCCCGAAGTAATCGACCGCCTGCAGGCCAAACGAGATGTTCGCGGCACCCGCAAGTGCGGCGGCGCCATCCTTTGCGGTGCGTGCCAGGGTCGTCGGGTCATTGAGCAGGGCGACAACGGCAACGGTCAACAGGATCGTTGCGGCAAGGGCGGGGGCGATGCGTCGAATGCGCCGCGCGTAAAATTCGCGAAATCCGATCCCGTTTCCCGCCTCGAGGCGGCGGAGCAGGATCCCCACGATCAGGTACCCCGAGAGGGCGAAGAAGATGTCGGGTCCGAGTGCAGCACCAGGGATCTGCAGTCCGGCGTGCGCCGCCACCACCAACCCCACGGCAAGACCGCGCAGCCCCTCAATCTCGGGACGAAACGGGGTCTCACTCGCCTGGCGGGGGGTGCTCTTCATGCCTGCAGTATGGAGCACGGGGGGAGGGTCGGGTGCGCTAAGGTTCCCGCATGAGTACCGCCGCCAAGCGCCCCACGATGATCGTCGACTGCGACCCAGGGCACGATGACGTGTTCGCGTTGATTGTGGCGAATCACTACGCCAATCTGATCGGCACCACCGCCGTCCACGGCAATGCGCCCCTCTCGCGAACGCTGCCGAACGCGCTGATCGCCTGCGACGTCTTTGGCATCGGTGCCCCCGTCTTCGCTGGTGCAGATCGCCCACTTGTCGCACCGCCGCGCAACGCCCCACATATTCATGGTGAGTCGGGCCTTGGTGGCCCGGAGCTGCCGCCAGTGCGCCGAAGCGCGGAGAAGATGGGCGCAGTCGAAGCCATCATCGAACTCGTGCGTAAGCACGAAGGCGAAGGGGTCTGGCTCGCGCCACTCGGCCCGCTCACAAACATTGCCCTCGCCCTGCGCGCCGCTCCGGATCTCGGGAAGCGCATCGCGGGCATCTCGCTAATGGGTGGTGGCAACCTGCACGGCAACCACACAACACACGGCGAGTTCAACATCTGGGCCGACCCCGAGGCCGCCTCGACCGTCTTCAACTACGGCGGCCCGCTGAAGATGGTCGGCCTCAACACGACGCACCAGGTGGTGATCACCAAAGAGTTCGTGCAGCGCGTTCTAGCCCTCGGCACGCCGAGCGCGAAGTTCGCTGCAGAGCTACTCGACTTTTTCTCAACGACCTACGGCGTGCAGCACGGCACCTACGGCGGCCCGCTGCACGACCCGTGCGCGATCTTTGCCGTTACGCACCCGCACCTCTTTGAACTGCGTGAGAAGCACGTCAGCATTGAGCTGCACGGTGAATTCACCCGCGGCATGACCGTGGTCGACGAGCGACCGATCGTGCAGTCGAAGAAGGAGAAGCCGAACGCCCTGGTGGCGTACGAGCCGAAGTCCGCCGAAATCTTCCAGCTAATCTACGAGGCGCTCGCTACCGCACCGTCGGCATGACCGTCGCGGTCACGCGTCGTCGCCTAGAGACCTCGCTCGTCCTAGGCGTTGGTCTCGGGAGCACCGGCTACATCGCCGCCATCACCATCGCCACGATTGTGGCCAAGCAGTTGTCCGGTGGATCCAGTTTCGCTGGGCTCCCTGGCGCCACGATCGTGCTCGGCTCCGCCGCCGCCTCGCAGCTGCTCTCGCGCTTCATGGTGCATTACGGTCGCCGCGCCGGGCTCGTGCTCGGCTATGGCATCGGTGCCGCTGGTGCGCTCGGCGCTGGCGCCGCCGTGGTGCTCTCCTCGTTCCCGCTCTTTATCGTTGCCACTGCGGCGATGGGCTGCGCCAATGCTGCCAATCAACTCTCGCGATACACCGCCGCCGACATGTACCCGGAGACGGGACGCGCCTCAGCGATCGGCCTTGTTGTGTGGGGCTCAACGCTCGGCTCTATCGTTGGGCCGAACCTGGTCACCCTCTCGGGGAACATTGCCGAAGGGTTCAACCTGCCACGCCTTGCGGGCGTCTATGGCGTACCGATCCTCTTCGTTACCGCAGCGGCGATCCTTACCCTCGTTACCTTGCGCCCTGATCCAGCCACCCTTGCACCTGCGCGTGCGAGCACCATCGGCCGCGCCAGCGCGTCACTCGGCGAGATGCTCGCGCGTCCCCGCATCCTTGCCGCCGTTGTGGCGCTGATTATTGGGCAGGTGGTGATGGTGCTAGTGATGACGATGACGCCGCTGCATATGACCGAGCATGGCCACGGACTCGATGCTGTTGGACTAGTCATTAGCGGCCATACATTCGGCATGTTCGCCTTCTCGCCAATCTCGGGCCGACTCGCCGGCCGATTCGGTACCCCGGCCATCATCGCGGTGGGACTCGCGTTGAGCGCCTTCGCCTCGGTGCTCGCCGCAGTGGCGCCGCCAGATGGCGGCACGATCCTCTTTGCCGCCCTCTTCTTGCTTGGTGTCGGCTGGAACTTTGGATTCGTCGCCGGCTCCGCGCTCCTCACCGAGGGGCTCGACGGCGCCGAGCGCACCACGCTGCAAGGGGCGACCGACGCCATGATCTGGAGTTCGGCCGCCGCAGCCGCACTCGGCTCGGGGATTGTTGTTGCCGCGGCGAGCTACACCGCGCTTGGCCTACTCGGCGCAGCGCTCATCGTGTTCCCAGCGCTCGCGATGCTCCGCGGCCGCGCCGCCCTGCGCCGCTCCTAGCGGCGAGCGTTACGCCTTAGGCGCGCGAACAACGCTCTCGAAGCGCTCCTTATGGGAGCCGTCGCAGAAGGGCTTGTTGGCAGAGTGGCCGCAACGGCAGAGGCCGGCGGCTGGACCCTCGTGCGGAATCTCGTTCCCTTCAACGTCAACGATGGTGAAGTCGCCCTCGACACGGAGTGAGCCGTTGTCCTTGACGGTGATCTTGACCTTCTGTTCGTCGCTCATGGGACCTCCTCTGCGCCTCTCTGGCGGTGTTGCCAGTGCGCTTAGGTTACCCCGCACCCGCAACGCTCTGCCAGGAGGCGTGGCGCGTGCGCAATACTGGCGCTATGAAGATCTATCTCGCCGGACCACTCTTTAGCGATGCCGAGCGCGGATTCCTCGACACAATTGCCGCCCGGTTGCGAACCGAGGGCTTTGAGGTGTTCGTGCCGCACGAGCAGTTCGCCGAACAGAAGTTCCAGCGCTCCGATGGTGACTCCACCGCAGACGAGGTCTACGCCGTGGATCTTGCTGGTGTGATGGGGGCGAACGCGGTCCTGGCTTGGCTTGACGGCACCCAGGTAGATGACGGCACCTCCGTCGAGATTGGCATCTTCAGTCGCCTCGCGGCACAAGATCCCTCCCGATACAAAGGAATCATTGGCCTCAGCACCGACATGCGCGTTGCACGCCGTAAGGGGCTGGTTCCCGC
>NZ_JBBAWK010000026.1:0-7441 GCF_040397215.1 Candidatus Limnocylindrus sp. | reverse complement strand
CCGCCGCGGTGCCGCAATTCATCTTGCCTGCGCCATCGGTGATCGCGGTGCGATTTGCGCAGTCATGGGCTGACGGCACCATGCTTCGCCATCTCGCGCCCACGGTGACCGAGGTAACCGTTGGTGGCCTGCTTGGCGGGGCGCTTGGCTTACTGATTGGCGTCACCCTCGGCCTCTCGGGCTCGGCGCGACGCGTGGTCAGCCCGTACCTCGTTGCGGCGCAGTCGACGCCGATCCTCGCCCTTGGACCGGTCCTCGTGCTCTGGCTTGGGCCGGGGCTCACGGCAAAGGTCGCCGTCTGTGCACTGATTACCCTCTTCCCTGTCGCGATCTCAACTCTAGTCGCCGTGCGCGATGTTGATGCCGGAACCCTTGAGCTGATGCGCTCGCTCGGCGCGACGCGTTGGCAGAGCCTTCGCTACGCACGCCTTCCGGCGGCACGTAGCGGCATCCTGGCTGGGGCACGCGTTGCCGCAACCCTGGCCGTGGTCGGCGCGATCGTTGGCGAGTGGCTCGGCGGCACTGCGGGCCTAGGCGTGTTGCTCAACCTTGCTCGCGGTTCACTCTTTGACACGCCACTTCTCTTCGCTGATCTGTTACAAATTGCAATCGTTGGTGTGAGTGCGTATGGCAGCGTACTTGTTATTGAGCGGGTAGTATCAAAAAAGATCGCCTAGAGCGATCGTAAATATATGGGGGGGTCAACAATGAATCGGATTCTAGTTGCGCTGCTTAGTTCTCTCGCACTGCTGATCTCGGGCTGCACGTCGAGTGCATCACCGACACCATCAGCATCACCTTCAGCTTCGGCGGCCGTGAAGCTCACGGTTGGCCTCGGCTACATCCCTGGGGTGCAGTTCGCCCCCTTCTATTTGGCGCAACAGAGCGGCGCATACGCCGCCGCGGGCCTCGATGTGACCCTGCAGAATCAGATTGATCCCGACCTGATCAGCCTTGTTGGTAGCGGCGCACTTGACCTTGCCCTCGCCGATGGCACCAGCATGATCCCCGCCGTCTCGCAGGGAATTCCCGTTCGCTATCTCGCAACGATCTACGGCGTTCTGCCGAACGTTGTCATCGCTAGAACTGACGCAGGGATCATGCGCCCAGCCGATTTGAAGGGGAAGCGCGTTGGGACGCCAGGCCAATATGGCTCGGGGTACCTGACCCTGCTCGGCATCCTTGGTGAGGCGTCGCTCAGCATTGGCGATGTATCGCTCGACCTCTACCCAGATTATGGACAGACGCAGGCGCTGATCAGCGGTGCCGCCGATGCGACGACCGGGTACGCCAACAACGACCTGGTGCAGGCGCAGGCCGCAGGCATTGAGGTGGAGGTTTTCTACGCCTCCGCTGCAGCACCGTTCGCAGGGCCGGGCCTCATCTCCTCTCCAACGACCATTTCCAGCAAGCGCGAAGCGATTCGTGCGTTTATTGCCGCAACGCTAGAGGCGATGCGACAGATTGCGGCGAACCCAGAGCTAGGCGTTGACGCTGCAGCGAAGGTTGTTCCTGAGGTTGCAGCGACCCCTGAGGCCCGCGCCAAATCGCTCGCCGTCATGCAGGCGACGGTCGGCGTATGGGCAGGCCCACTTCAGGAGAGCGCCGGCTACGGGGCGATTAGCGTTGAGGGCTGGGAGACGTCGATCAGCTTCATGCGCTCAATCCCTGGTCAGAAGGTACTCGATGGGCTGAAGGCGAGCGATATCGTCGACGAGTCGCTACTCCCGTAACCTGACCGCCCCTAGACGAGTGGCCACGGGAGTGGCGGCCAGTCAGGGCTCGGCTCCGGGAAGCAGTCAGTAGCAGCGAGATCGTTGACGCGCGCCTCCAGAGCGTCGATCTCCTCGCCATCGAGGATTGGCGAAAGCAGCGCGCGCAGCGCTCCGTTATCGGCCAGGTCCTCAACGCCGCGTGAGATAACGAGGCGCTCATCTTCGGTGAACGCTTTGCTGTGCCACGCCCAGAGGACCGTGCGCAGCTTCGGCTCAACGGCGAAGGTGACGCCGTGGTCAACGCCAAGGATTCGCCCGTCAGGGAGGGGGAGGATGTGCCCACCCTTCCTGTCGCCGTTATTCACGATCGCGTCAAATAGCGCGAGGCGGCGCAGCCCGCTATCGGAGGCGTTGACGAGATCAACCGCGCGATGCACCCCAACATGGTCAATCCAGAGTTGCACGGCACCCTCGCCGGCAGGGCCGTCGCGCAGGATCGTGGGCGGCACAACGCCGAGTTCGAGCGCCTCGCTCACAAGATATGCAGCGGTCTCGCGCGCCGCGAGGCTCCCCTCGGGGAAGTCCCAGAGCGGCGCTTCGCCGCGGATCGGCTTGTAGATCACCTGGAGCCCACCATCGATCTCGCAGAGGAAGCTGGCGTTGCTCGCCTGCGCGATGCGCCCGATCGGTTTAAGTTCAGGCGAGAGGCGCATGAGGCGAAGCGCCTCATCAATTTCAACGAGGCCGGAGGTGGTGGGGAGCGCCCCACGCAAGTTCGGTGCCGCTGCTGAGCCCGTCACCTCAGTTGAGGAGGGCGGCCTTACGCGCGCAGCGGTGCCCACGCGGATCAAGCGGCACGCCACAGTTCGGGCAGATCGGTCGACCCGCAGCAGCGAGCTGCAGCGCGTTCTCGGCGAATTCGAGGGCTGAAGCAACGCTGAGTGCTACGCGTAACACGTCAGGTCCGTCGGGTGCGTCGTTGATTGGCGGCGGGGCGGAGGCATCTTCAGCGCTCATGTCATCGCGAAACTCGAGTGTGAGGCGCGTGAGCAGCGGATCCCAGGCGAGGGCAATTGTGCCGACGCGGAACTCAGCGGTGAACGGCTCGGCGAGTGCCGGCAGCTTTCGCGGTAGCGGTAGCGGCGCGTTCGGGAGCTGCACGCTGCCACCCTCGCTCAGGTCCTTCAGCATCTCCACGATCCTGCGCGCAAGCACTGCAATCTGGCTCTTCTCAACGACAACGGTTGCGGCGATGCCGCCGCCGATTGCCTGCAGGTGGAAGATGCGCTGCCCAGGCTCACCAATAGCGCCAGCGATGAACTGGTCGGGTGGATCGAAGCGGATGATCCTTCGCGGCATCAGCGCTCTCCGCGCAGTCGCCTGAGGAGCGACGGCTTGTTTGGCTTCTCAGCGAAGCCGGCGGCCGCGCCCTCGGCTGAAAGGTTGACTCGCACCACGGTTGGGCGCTCGCCGCTGTAGCGAATGACGGTGATGCTGGCCGGGTCAATCGCAATGCGCTGGAATAGGTCGAGTGGCGTGCCGAGTGCGTCGGCAACGATCGCCTTAATGATGTCGCCGTGGCTGGCGCACAGCCACGTCTCGTCGTCGCTGAATCGCGCGTCAATCTCGCGGATCGCCTCAACTGCACGCGCTGAGGCGGCGCGGAGTGATTCACCATTAGGGAAGACCATCGCCGATGGCTGGCGCTGCACGGTGCTCCAGAGTGGGTCCTTCATCAGCTTGCGAAGCTCCTTACCCGACCAGTCGCCGTACTCCACCTCCGTGAGGCGCTCGTCGACCACGATGTCGGGGCGAGACTTAACGCTTGGGCCGCGCATTGAGCGCACCGCCTCGGCAGTCTCAAGGCAGCGCTGCATTGGTGAGGAGACGATGCTATTGATCTGCACCGCACTGAGCGCCTCGGCGAGCGCCGCGGCCTCTTTGCGACCTACTGGGCTGAGCGGAATTCCCTTGATGCGACCGCTGAGCTTGGTTCCGGTCTCGGCGGTGCGTGCGTGGCGAACGAGAATCAGGCGTGCCATCGGTCAGTCGAAGTGCTCAAAGAGTGGTGGGTAGCTGAGATCAATGGAGCGATTCTTGCCGCCGACTTCGGCGAGGGGTACCTCAACGATTGTGCCCCCCTTCAGTGCAACCATAACGCCGAGTCGACCAGCCTCAAGCGCCTCTACTGCAGCTACCCCGTAGCGTGTGCCGAGCACACGGTCGGCGGCTGTTGGTGCACCGCCCCGCTGCAGGTGGCCTAAGCGGGTGCATCGCACCTCAAGCCCGCTGCGCTCTTCGAGGATCGTGGCTAGTGCATCGCCAACGGCGACCTTGTCGAGTCGCGGATGCCCAAATTCATCGAGTGGAACCGACGTTGTCGTTGAGCCTGCGGCGGGAAGTTTTACCCCTTCGGAGACAACGATAATGGAACTCCCGTCGCCGATCGCGCGGCGTGCGTTCAGCTTGGCAACGAGTTCGTCGAGCGCTGCAGCGGTGAATTCCACCTCGGGGATGAGGATCGCGTGCGCGCCACCGGCGAGCCCTCCCCATGCGGCGACCCAGCCTGCGTCGCGCCCCATCACCTCAACGACGGCGACACGGTGATGCGATGCGGTGGTGGTAGCGATGCGGTCAAGCGCCTCGGTGACGATGTTCGCTGCGGTGTCGAAGCCGAGGCAGCCCTCGGTCCCCCAGACGTCGTTGTCCATCGTCTTTGGAATCGCGTTGACGGCTGCGCCGCGCTTGGCGAGGCCCGCAGCAACGGAGAGGGTGTCGTCGCCACCTATGGCGATCAGGGCGTTGAGGCCGAGCCCACGCATGTTTGCCTCGGCGGCATCGAGGCCACGCTCGCGCTTCAGCAGGTTCGTGCGGCTAGAGCCGAGCATCGTGCCCCCCTGGGCCTGGATGCCGTGTACGGCGGCGCGGTCGAGTGGTCGCGTGAGTGGGGCGCCAACCGTTGCGAGCCCCTTCCAGCCATCGAGGATGCCGACCACTTCGTGACCGCCCGCGGTGGCGCGGTGCACCACGGCACGAATCGCAGGGTTCAGCCCTGGGCAGTCGCCGCCACCGGTCAAGACGCCAATCTTGAGGCGTCCGCTCATCGGCTCGGTCCCGTCATCTTCTCTGGCCGAACGATCGCATCGAACTGCTCGGCGCTGACGTAACCAAGCTCAAGTGCCGTGTCGCGCAGCGTTCCGCCGCTGGCGTGTGCGCGCTTGGCGATCTCCGCCGCCTTGTCGTAGCCGATCAACGGCGTCAGCGCCGTCACCAACATCAGCGAGTCGTTGAGCAGTTCGGTGATGCGCGCTGCGTCTGGCTCGGTGCCGGCGAGGCAGTGATCGGCGAATGAGCGCGCCGCATCGCCAAGAAGCCGAATTTGCGCCAGCAGGTCGAGCGCGATCAGCGGCTTGAAGACGTTGAGCTGGAAGTTCCCCTGGCTTGCGGCGAAGGCAATTGCCGCGTCAAGCCCGTAAATCTGCACACAGACCATCGTCAGCGCCTCAGCCTGGGTTGGGTTCACCTTGCCCGGCATGATCGAAGAGCCCGGCTCGTTCTCGGGGATGCGCAACTCACCAAGTCCGGCGCGTGGGCCAGAGGCGAGCCAGCGCACATCGTTAGCGAGCTTCATCAGCGTTGCGGCGGTGGTGCGCAGTGCAGCCGAGGTCGCGAGTGTTGCCTCTTGCCCAGCAAGCGCGGCGAACTTATTCGGTGCGCTGACGATCGGTTCGCCGATGAGCTTTGCGATCGCCTTGGCGGCACGCTCGGCGAATTCAGGATGAGCGTTCAAGCCAGTGCCAACGGCGGTGCCGCCGAGTGCAATCGCGCGGAGCTCGCTCTGCGCCGCCTCAATGCGAGCGATGTCGCCCGCGAGCGCTGCAGCATGGGCACCAAACTCTTGGCCGAGGGTGAGTGGCACCGCATCTTGCAGATGCGTTCGGCCAATCTTCACGATGCCGCCCCAGGCGGCGGCCTTTGCGCTGATGGTGGCGTGTAGATGTTGCAGTGAGGGAAGGAGCGTCTTGCTGACGGCGAGCGTTGCAGCGATGTGGATCGCACTCGGGAAGGCATCGTTCGATGACTGCGAGAGGTTGACATCATCGTTCGGGTGAATTGGGCTCTTCCCGCCGCGCGTTCCGGTGGCACGCTCGTTGGCGATCGAGGCGATCACCTCGTTCACATTCATGTTGCTCTGTGTGCCCGAGCCGGTCTGCCACGTTGAGAGGGGGAACTCGCCATCGGCGCCGCCGCTCGTGACTATCGTAGCCGCCGCAACGATGAGCTTCGCCTTGTCGGCGGGGAGGAGTCCGAGTTCGGTGTTGACGCTCGCCGCAGCACTCTTGATGGTGGCGAGGGCGTGGATCACCGCAAGGGGCATGCGGTCGTTGCCGATGGCGAAGAGGTGCAGGGAGCGGGCCGTCTGGGCGCCCCAGTGCTGATCGGCCGGTACCTCGATCTCACCGAACGAATCACGCTCGGTACGCGACTTTTTTGCGTTGCTCATTGCCGCCTCCGATTTGGGCGCAGCGCGCCTCTCCTGTAAGTGTAGGATCGCACGCATGAGCATGGAGCAGGGGAGCCTGGCCCCCTTCACGGCGAGCGACGGGGTAACCCTCTTCCGGCGCGTCTATGAGCCCGACGGTGCGCCGCTCGGCGAGCTCCTCTTTGGGCACGGAATCGGGGAGAACTCGAGCCGCTACATCCAGTCGGCACGAGCCTTCGCCGCCGCGGGCTGGCGTACAACCACGTGGGATCTGCGGGGGCACGGGCGCTCCGAGGGGCCGCGCGGCTACGTGAAGGAGTTTCGCCGCTTCCACCTCGACCTTGCGGAACAGGTGAGCGAGCTGCAGCGCTCCGGGCGGTTTGTGGTGGTCGTCTCACACAGCCTTGGTGGGCTCATTGCCTTCGGCGCCGTTGCCGCTGGGCTCACGAAGCCCGAATACCTGGTTCTGTCTGCGCCCGCTCTCGAGGCCAACATCGCCACGTGGAAGCGAGTCGTCGCGCCGATCCTCTCGCGCGCCCTGCCGATGCTGCGCATCCCAACGGGAGTCGGTGCTGACACTAGCCCTGGACAGCGACTTGAAGATCTTGATCCAGGTGCGCCGGCACTTTTGCTCGCTGTAACGACGCGGTTTGGCGACGAGAGCTTTCGCGCGCAGAAGTCGGCTCGTGCCGTTGTCGCTGCGGGTGGCAATTTTCCTGTGCCAACGCTGGTAACGCAGGGTGAGGGCGATACGCTGGTGCGGCCTGAGTGGACGAAGCCTTTGGCAAGCCTCGGCAACGTTGAGTACCTAACGTTGAAGGGCTTTAATCACCACCCGTTTGCAACGCTTGCGTATCAGGTTGCCGTCGATGAGATCTTGTTGCGAATCGGACGACGCTAAGCGGGCCTAGTACTCCTGCCCGAGTGCAGCGCGTGCCTTAGCTGGATCATCAACGACAAAGGCGAAGGTTGCCCGCTCGCCCCATCGCCCCATGAAGAGGTGCCCGTAGACGTTCACGCCTGCGGCGGCGAGACGATCGAGCACTGAGAGCATGCCGCCCGGCTGATCATCAACTTCGGCAAGCACTGATTCACTCTCAATGAATGTGTAGGAGCCAGCCTCAAGCACCGCGCGCGTCTTCACGTCGTCGGCGGTCTTCAAAATAACGTGGCCGACCTCGCCGATCCCACCGCCACCGATGGCCTTGAGATCGACCCCCTGGCGCTCAAGCTCGCGGCAGAG
>NZ_JBBAWK010000025.1:0-7469 GCF_040397215.1 Candidatus Limnocylindrus sp. | reverse complement strand
TCGCAATGAGCGCGTCGGGCGGCTCTGTCCGCCTCGCCCTCGATGCAATGGGTGGTGACCACGGTCCCACCGAGGTTGTTCCTGGCGGCCTGCGATGGGCCAAAGAGAATCCGAGCGACCACCTGACGCTCGTCGGTGATGAGCAGATCATTCGCACCATCGCCGGTGGCGAACTCCCCGTTAATGTCTCCATCGTCCATGGCCCAGGCGTAATTACCATGGATGAGAACCCCGCGAACGCTGTGCGCGAACGTAAAGACGCGTCGATGGTCGTTGCGGCATCCCTCGTACGCGACGATCTCGCCGATGCTCTTGTCACCGCGGGACACACTGGCGCTGGTATGGCTGCAGGCGTGTTGATCATTGGCCGCATCAAGGGGGTCATTCGCCCAGCGATAGCCGTGCAGTTCCTCCTGCGCGAGAAGCCGCTCCTGTTGCTCGATGTTGGCGCGAATCCGGATTCAACGCCAGAGAATCTGTATCAGTACGCGCATATGGGCCAGATCTTCTCGGAGCGCGTCCTTGGCGTTGTGAATCCGCGCGTAGCACTCCTCTCCATCGGTGAGGAGAAGGGGAAGGGCGATCTGCGCATCCAACGCGCAACCGAGCTTCTCGATCAGTCTTCACTCAACTTCACGGGGAATGTTGAGGGTCGCCATCTTGCCGCCGATGAGGCCGATGTGGTCGTTTGCGATGCGGTGCTTGGTAATGTCGCGATCAAACTCGTCGAAGGGGTAACGACCACCATCACTGATATGTTCCGTTCAGAGTTTCGTCGCCTCCCATTCGGCCCCATCGCTGCGCTGCTCATGCGTGGTTCCATTGCACACATTCGCACGCAACTTGACTACGAGCGAGTTGGCGCAGCAATTCTCTTGGGGGTGCAGGGGACTGTGGCGATCACACATGGGCGTGCCCGTTCGCGCATGGTCTACTTCGCCTGCGTAACGGCAGCACGTGCGGTGCGCGAGCGCGTCACCGAGCAGATCGCCTCGTCGATCGCTGAGAGCAAAATCTCCGCCCCCGACGGTCTCCCCGTCGGACCGGCGTAAGGTGGCAATGCGGCGAGCCTCGGCTGCGCCGAAGGATGCGGCGGCGCGGGCCCATACGGCGGGTCGACGCGATGCACTCACCGCCCTCTATGAGTCGGACTTCGGGATGCGCACAGCGCTGATGGTGCTGGAGCGGCGCGTTGCGGCTGGAGAGGTCCCTGAGGAGACTCTCCTCTGGTCCCGGCCGCTTCTCAAGATCGTCGAGGCGAATCGTCCGCAGATCGATGCCACAATTGAGCGCCTCGCTACCGCCTTCCCCCTTGCCACAATGGCTCGAATTGACCGTTCTCTCCTCCGGTGCGGCCTAGGGGAGGTGATACACTCCCGCACGGCGGCGCCGACCGAGGCGATCGCTGCGTGGACCTCAATCGCCCGCACGTATAGCGGCGAACCGGCCCGCAAACTGGTCAACGGCGTACTCGGCACCGCGCTTCGCGAGGTTGCCGCCACGGCGGAGATAGACGGAGGGAGTAACTCATGAGCGACAAGGATCAGATCTTCCAGGAGCTCCAGGCTTATATCGTTGAGCAGCTCGGCGTTGAGAAAGAGAAGGTGAAGCCTGAGGCCGCCTTTATCGAAGACCTCAATGCGGACTCCCTCGACCTTGTTGAATTCGCGATGGGCCTCGAGGAGAAGTTCGGCGTGACCATTGCCGACGAAGAGCTCGGCAAGATCAAGACAGTTCAGGACGCCGTCGACGCCATCATCGAGAAGAAGGGCTGAGATGGGGCGGCCCCTTGGCCGCCGGCGTGAGGCGAGAGCCTCGCGCGGTGCAGCCAGTGGGGCGTGCCACCACTCACCACGATGACGCTCGTAGTGGCGCCACTTTCGATGACCCCAGCACAACGTGAACGTCTTGGCATCCCAGCAGGGGGCGAGGCGCTCGTAGAGTTGGCCCTCACACACCCTTCGCGCCGCCACCAAGGTGGGGCGGGTGCCGATAATGAGCGCCTCGAATTTCTCGGCGATGCCATCCTCGGCGCCGTCGTGGCCGCGCGACTCTATGCCGACGACGCCGCAGCCGAGGAGGGGGACCTCTCTGAGCGCCGCGCCGCCGTTGTCTCACGCGCCGCGCTTGCGGAGGTCGCTCTGCGCATCGGCATTGCTGAGGTGTTGATGCTCGGCGAGGGCGAAGCCTCTCGCGGTGGCGCGCGTCGCCCAGCGGCACTCGCCGCGGCGTTTGAGGCCCTGATCGGTGCGATCTACCTGAACCACGGTTTCGCCGCCGCAGCCACCTTCATCGAAGGACACATGAGCGCGGAGCTCGCCGCACCTCGCGCTGCACTCGGCAAGGGGATCAAGACCCTCCTGCAGGAGTGGACGCAGGCCCGGAACGGCTCACTGCCGCGCTACGACGTCGTCGCCACCACCGGTCCCGAACACGACCGCACCTACGAGTGCGTTGTTCGCGTCGACGGCAGTGAAGTAGCGCGCGGATCAGGACCAAGTCGCCGCGCCGCTGAGGCCGCCGCCGCGGAAGCCGCCATCGACCTGCTCGGCATCACCGCCGGAGGTGAAAAGTGAGCCGCCTGCGATTGCGCGAGGTGCGACTGAGCGGCTTTAAGACCTTCGCCGACAAGACGACCATCGCCTTCACCCCAGGGATCACCGCCATCGTTGGACCGAACGGAAGCGGCAAGTCGAACGTGGTGGATGCCCTGCGCTGGGCGCTCGGCGAGGCTGGCCGTGGGATTCGCTCGAAGCGCGTGGAAGAGGTCATCTTCGCCGGATCAGAGAAGCGCCGTCCCCTTGGCCTCGCCGAGGTTTCGCTCTCCATCGCCAATGAGGATGGCCTCTTCGATCTGCCATTCACCGAGATTGAGATCGCCCGTCGCGCCGATCGCGGCGGCGGCCAGGAGTACCTGCTCAATCGCGAGAAGATCCGCCTCCGCGATCTCAACGAGCTGCTCGATGGTGCCGGCCTCGCCGAGAACGGCCTCCTCTTCATCGGCCAGGGTGCCGTTGACCAGGCGCTGAGCCTCAAGGCTGAAGAGCGCCGCGCGCTTGTCGAAGAGTTCGCCGGCACCGCACGCCACGAGCGACGCCGTGCACGAGCCGAAACAGAGATGAAAGAGGCGATCGATAATCGCGCCCGCGTCGAAGAGATCCTCGGCACCCTCCGCCCACAAGAGCGCCGCCTCGCGACGCTCGCAAAGCAGGAGGCTGGTCGCGAAGAGCTGCTGACCGAAGCGGTCGAGCGCATCGCTGCGCTGGGTGCGGCACGCGGCGCCTGGATCGCCTCGCGACGAGTGCGCATCGGCGGCCAACTCTCAACGGTGACCAGTGAGCTGCGGTCCATTCGCGAACAGCTGCGCAACGCCGACGAAGAGGCCCACCGTCGCCGCGAGCGCCTCGGGCTTGCCCGCACCGATCTTGACGTGGCTCGTCGTGCCCTTGAGGCAGCCCGCGAGGCGCGTGAATCTGCTGAGCGTGCCCATGCGCGCGTTGACGCCGAGTCGACCGCCCTGTCACGTGATGTGGAGCGCATTGCGTCGGAGGTTGCCGTCGCTGAGTTAGAGATCGCATCGGTTGAGGCACTGCGCGCCGCTGCGGCGCCTGCCGTCGACGCAGAGGCTGTTGCCGCACTTGAGATCCTTGATGCCGACCTCTC
The DNA here is from genome assembly GCF_040397215.1 of Candidatus Limnocylindrus sp. Taxonomy (NCBI): domain Bacteria; kingdom Bacillati; phylum Chloroflexota; class Candidatus Limnocylindria; order Candidatus Limnocylindrales; family Candidatus Limnocylindraceae; genus Candidatus Limnocylindrus; species Candidatus Limnocylindrus sp. The sequence continues at coordinate 3,806 of NZ_JBBAWK010000025.1, read as the reverse complement.
TGCCGCGCGCCGCGAGCTAGAGGTGCTCACCGATGGCACCGGAGAGGGGAGCAGCGACTCTGCCGCGCGCGCCCAGCGCACACGCGAGGTGGAGCGCGCAGATCTCACCGCCCGCCTCGAGCGACTCCAGGCGGAGCGCACCGCCGTTACTGCAGATGGCGCTAGCGAAGATCCCGCCGCGGCTGAGAGCGTCCTCATCCTCGCTGCAACCGCCGCGAGCGATGCCGCGGCCCGTCTCGCCGCCGCGTCACGGGAACTCGCTGAAGCGGAGTCAGGCGCCGCCGCCGCCCGAGCAACGGTTGGCGAGAGCGAACGTGCCGCTCGCGCCGGAGAGGCCGAGGCGGCGTCGCTATCGGGCCGGCTCGTTGCACTTGAAACGCGCCGAGCAGCCCTGCAGGAGCGCGCACTATCAAAGGCGGCGCATGCGATTGGAGGGCGAAGCCTGCTCGCCGGTGTTGAACTTCGGGAAGAAGGCCGCACTGCGGTGCTCGCCGCTCTCGGTGCGTTGGCGCGAGGCTTTGTCGTTGATCAGCGTGGGGCAAACTTGCTTGATGACGAGCAGGGGGCACTCCTTATTGATGGCGCTGACGCGATGGCTGCAACGACACACCCGACGCTCCCATCCCTTAGCAGCGAGATCATTAGCGATCCCGATGGACTGCTCGGACGCCTCCTCGCCAGCGTCTTCGTTGCGCCAAGCGTTGCGGCCGCGCTGAGCGCCCTCGCCGATCTACCGCTCGGCGGCACGATCGTGACGCGCGCCGGCGCCGTTGTGCGCCACGGTGGTGTCGTCATTCGTGAGACGGAGCCAGACGATGCCCTTGTTGATTCAGAGATCAGTCGTGCCGCCGCAGCAACGGAGCGGCTGCGTGCCACAGCGGCGGCCCTACGCAGCGATGCCACCGTAGGGGCGGGCGCCCTCACGTCAGCAGAGACACGACTCACGCAGGGGCGTGACGCGGAGGTGAGCACACGGGCAGCGCTCCGGGCCGCTGAATCGGCACGCGCCGAGGCCGAGCGCCGACGTGATGCGGTCCGTCGCAGCACATCTGAGCGCGCGGAGCGCATCGGTAGGCTCGACGCCGCCGTCACAGCCGCCCAGGCGCGACTGAATGAGATCGCCCTTACCCCTGAACAGGCGATTGCCACCGACGCCACGACGCAGTGGCGAGCCCGCGTGGGAGAGCTGACCGCCCGCCGTGCTGATCTCGCCACCGCTGTTGAGACAGATCGAGCCGCCCTGCGCACCTGGGAGCTGGCGCGCGCACGTGGCGATGCCACCGTTGCCGGTGCATCTGCTCGGATCACTCGAGCCGCAGAGGAGCGCGGCGCACTTGAGACGCGCGTCGCGAATCTTCGCGCCCAGCTCGCCGAACAGTCTGGTCTCGCCACGGCAGCCCGAGCCGCCGCAACGCAGCGTGAAGAGAGCGTGCAGGCGAAGGCGGCCCTACAGGTTGAGATTGAGAGCGAGATCGCCACAGATGAAGAGGCGAAGCGCGGCCTCCGCACCCGTGAGCAGCATCTCGATGAGGCGCTGCGTCCGCTCGAACGCGATGCACAGGCGGTTGAATTTGAGCGCGAGCGGTTCATTGAAGAGTTGAGTGGAGACCTTGCCGCCTTCGGTCGCCGCCTCTCTGAAGACGCTCGCTTGGCCGCCGGAATCCCGGTTGCACTGCGCACCGCTGCTCCCGCCGATGACGCCGAGGTCCTCGCTGAAGGGGACACCGCTGCGCGTGAGGCGCTCGCGCGCCAGCAGGCGGCAGCCCTTGCCGTCTACTGGGAGGGTCGGCACTCTTCGGCAACGGCCACACCGCTCGTTGCGCTTGAACCTGAGGAGTTGCGTGCCCTGGAGCGCCTGAGGCGAAAGATCGGCCCACTTGAGGCTGGCGGCGCCAGCATTGTGATGGAGCACCAAGAGCTTCGTGCTCGACTCGAATCACTCGAGGTGCAGACGCGCGATCTTGATGGCGCGATCGAGAAGGCCGCAACGCTGATGCGGGAGCTTGACCTGCTCGTTGAGTCGACCTTTGCGGAGCAGTTCACCGCACTGCAGACCACGTTCGCGTCAAACTTCCAGCTTCTCTTCGGTGGCGGCGATGCGCAGTTGCGCCTCGCTGATGACGGCGAGTCGCGCCGACCAGGCGTTGAGATTGATGCACGCCCACCACTGAAGCGTCGACAGCAGCTCTCGCTCCTCTCGGGTGGGGAGCGCGCACTCACCGGCGTCGCCCTCCTGTTGGGCATGTTGGCGGTGCGACCACTCCCATTCGTCGTCCTTGACGAGGTTGATGCCGCGCTTGACGAGGCGAATGTAACGCGCTTCGGTGACGCGATTCGCGAGCTAAGTGAGCGCACACAGGTTGTGGTGATTACGCATAACCGGGGCACGGTCGAAGTGGCCGACAGCCTCTGGGGCGTAACGGTTGGGGAAGATGCGGCAAGTCGCGTCTTCGGGCTGCGCCTCGATGAGGCGAAGCGCATCGCCGATCAGGCGCGCGCTGAACGTGAGGCGGCGCGTTGAAACTCGCCTTCTGGCGAAAGAGTTCACCCGACGATGAGAAGCGCGTGGCCGAAGCCACCACCCCATCCTCTAACCCTCTCGCCAAAGTTCTCCGGCGGTTCACTGCGCCAGAACCTGACTGGCGCGAGATTGAAGAGGCGCTGCTCGCCAGCGACGTTGGGCTCGTAGCCACCACCGCACTCATTCAGGCGGCACGCGATGGTGACGGCGCAGATGGGCGTTCTCGAGTGCGGGCAGCCGCACTGAGCCTGCTTGGCGATGATTCGGCCAACCAGCTCGATGAGGCGGATGTGGTTCTGCTAGTTGGTGTCAACGGCGTAGGGAAGACAACTACCGCCGCTAAGCTTGCCGCTCGAGCGAAAGGGGCTGGGCTTGCACCCCTCCTCGTCGCTGCAGATACCTTCCGCGCAGCGGCGATCGACCAGTTACGCGCGCTCGGTGTTCGTGAAGGGGTCGAGGTGCTCGAGGGTCGTCCAGGTGGCGATCCCGCAGCCGCAATTCACGATGCGCTGACGCTTGCCGCGGCGCGTGACTTCACTCCCGTGATTATCGACACCGCCGGTCGCATGCAAACACGAAGCGGTCTGATGGACGAGCTCGCCAAGATTCGCCGAGTGGTGACGAAAGTTGCCCCTACGCGCACCGTCGAGGTGCTGCTCGTCCTAGATGGCACTGCCGGACAGAACGGTCTTGCCCAAGCACGTGGATTCGATGCGTCGGCGGGAATCGACGGCATCGTTCTGACGAAGCTCGATAGTGGTGCGCGCGGCGGCGTAGCACTGGCGGTACGTCGCGAACTTGGCCTGCCGATTCGTTGGATTGGAACGGGCGAGCGCGCCACCGATCTCTTGCCATTTGCCGCGGAAGCGTACGTCGATGGATTACTAGGCGCGCCGACGAACCCCTGACGTTGGGATCTGCGAGAGCGACTGGATCCTGCCGAGGCGAGAGCTAGCGACATAGAGGCCGACAGCAATAGAGGCTCCGCCACCAACAACTAGCGCGGCACCACTCCCGGCAACAGAGCTCCCGATCACGCCACCGATAACGATCCCCAGAAGTCGGCCGAGGATGCCGATGCCATCATTCGCGGCGTTGGCGCGGCCTTGGAAGGCGGCTGGTAGAACTCGCCCACGGATGGCCGCCTGGTTTGCCTCCCAGACCGTCTCAAACCCGTCGCTCAGGAGCTGGTGGCCGATGAGCATCGTGAAGCCGATGAGGGTTGGCCCCGGCGCGAGCGGCACAAGGATCAAACCAAAGCCCACGATCGCCAAGCTGACGGAGA
>NZ_JBBAWK010000024.1:0-7550 GCF_040397215.1 Candidatus Limnocylindrus sp. | reverse complement strand
CGCGGCTCACTTGGCACCAACCTTTCCGGCCTTACCGGCCTTGCGGCGGATGACCTCGTCGACGTACTTGATGCCCTTCCCCTTGTATGGCTCGGGCTTGCGAAGCGAGCGGATCTCTGCGGCGATCTGGCCGACGAGCTCCTTGTTTGCACCGAGAACGGCAACCTTCGTCTGGCCGTCCACTTCGAAGGTAATCCCGGCCGGTGGGTCGATCTCAATTGGGTGGCTGTAGCCAAGGGCAAGTGTCAACTTGTTCCCCGCCTTCGCGGCGCGATAGCCGACGCCGTTGATCTCGAGATCGGTGCGGAAGCCGGTCGCAACACCCTCGACCATATTGGCGATGAGGGTGCGGCAGAGGCCGTGCATCGCGCGGTTGGTCTTGCTGTCATCGGGACGCGCCACGGTAATCACATCCGCCTCGAGGGTGAACGTGATTGCGCCCGGGATCTCACGGGAGAGGGTCCCCTTCGGCCCGGTGACCGAAACGGTTCGACCCTCAATAGTGACCTTCACCCCTGCTGGTACGGCGATGGGCTTGCGTCCGATTCGTGACATCAGTCCACTCCCCTACCAGACGTAGGCGAGGATCTCGCCACCGAGCTGGGCCTTGTGGGCCTGCGCTCCAGTCATGATCCCCTTTGATGTGCTCAGGATGACAACACCGAGGCCGCCGAGCACGCGCGGAATCTCTGTCTTACCAGCATAAACCCTTAGCCCAGGCTTGCTGATGCGCTTGAGGCCTGAGACGACTGGCACCTTGCCATCGACGTACTTCAGGGTGACTTGCAGGTAGTTCTCAGGGCCCTTCTTGGTCTCCACGAAGGAGGCGACGAACCCCTCATCCACAAGGATGCGCGCCATCTGGAGCTTCAGCTTGGAGGCTGGGACGAGCACCTCAGCATGCCGGGCGCGCGACGCGTTCCGGATGCGAGTGAGCATGTCTGCAATTGGATCAGTGACGTTCATATTCTCAGAAACTCGACTTCGTGACGCCCGGGATCATTCCGACCAGGGCGCGCTCTCGGAAACAGATTCGGCAGAGGCCGAATCGACGGATGAATGCACGTGGGCGCCCACAGAGGGCGCAACGGCTGTACTTCCGCGTAGAAAACTTTGCCGGCGCTGCCGACTTTAGTACCAACGACTTCTTCGCCATCTCAGCCCCCTCAGTTCGCGAACGGCATGCCGAGCAGAGAGAGAAGCTTCTTAGACTCCTCATCGCTCTTCGCCGTCGTTACGATTGTGACTTCGAGACCTCGAAGTCGGTCGATCCTGTCGAACTCTACCTCAGGGAAGGAGAGCTGCTCCTTCATGCCCAGGGTGTAGTTGCCACGGCCATCGAATGATTTGCCCGACACGCCGCGGAAGTCGCGGATGCGTGGCAGGGCGACGCGGGTGAGTCGCTCAAGGAAGTCCCACATGCGCTCGCCACGCAGGGTGACCTTCGCGCCGATTGGGTTCCCCTCGCGGACCTTGAAGGTGGCGATGGACTTCTTCGCCTTGGTGACGATCGCGCGCTGACCGGTGATCAGGGCGAGATCACCCACGGCCGCATCGATAGCCTTGGCGTTCGTCAGTGCCTCACCGAGGCCAATGTTGACCACGATCTTCTGGAGGCGTGGCACCTGCATCGCGTTCGTGTAGCCGAACTCGCTCTTCAGGGCCGGAATCACTTCAATCGAATAACGCTGCTTCAGCTGGCTCACTTGGCAGCCTCCTTCTTGCCACCGATGACGGTGCCGCAGCGGCCACAGAGGCGCTGCTTCTTGCCATCCGCGGTTCGTCCCGCCTTGAGGCGGATCGGTCGGTCGCACTTCGGGCAGACCACAGCGACCTTGGCGAGGGCGAGCGGCATGGCAATCTCAATGATGCCACCAGGCTCAACCGTTGGCGCCTGTGAGCCGTTCGCCATCTTCTGGCGTGGCTTCTGATGCTTCTTGGCGATGTTGAGGCCGGTCACAACAACCTTGCCTGGAGCCACAAGGCGCTCAACGCTGCCACGCTTCCCCGCATCCTTACCGCTGAGCACCGAAACGGTGTCGCCGACGCGAATCTCTGTGGTCGTTTCGTAAACTGAACGCATTAGAGCACCTCCGGCGCGAGTGAAATGATCTTCATGTAGTCGCGATCGCGCAGCTCGCGCGCGACTGGCCCAAAGATACGGGTGCCTCGTGGGTTGCCGTCAGCGGCGATCAGCACGGCGGCGTTCTCATCGAAGCGGATCACGCTGCCATCAGGCCGCGAGATCTCCTTGACGGTGCGTACGACAACTGCCTTCACGACATCGCCCTTCTTGACGCCAGCATTTGGTGTCGCCTGCTTCACTGCCGCGACGATCACGTCGCCGACGTAAGCGGTGGTGGCCCGGCCGCGACCGAGGATGCGGAAGCACTCAATGACCTTTGCACCAGAGTTGTCGGCGACGCGCAGACGGGTACCGGTCTGAATCACAGTGCCCCCTCCTGTGACTCGCCGCGCTTCACAACCTTGACGAGCGTCCAGCGCTTGCGGGCGCTGAGTGGTCGGGACTCTTCAACGGTGACGAGGTCACCGATCTTGGCGTCGTTGAGCTCGTCATGCGCCATGAATCGGGCGGTACGGCGAATGACGCGCTTGTAGATAGGGTGCTGTGCGAGGCGCTCCACAGAGATCACGATCGTCTTGTCACCCTTATCGCTGACTACACGGCCGGTCTGTGTCTTGCGCTTTCCTAGATGCTGCTCGCTCATAACTCCCCCTATGCCTTCTGTGCGGCCTGGCGCTCGGCCAGGACCATCAGCAGGCGCGCGATGGTCTTGCGCGTCTTGTTCACGACACTCGTGTCTTTCAACTGACGGGTCGACAGCTCGAATCGAGCCTGCCAAAGGTCACGCTTCGCGTCAGCGATAGCCTGAACCAATTCAGCATCAGTCATATTGCGGACCTGGGCGATCTCAATCATGCCTCAACCTCCTGGGCAGGCTTCACTGGCTTCACGAGCTCAGGCTCCTTTGGAGCAGCCCCGCCGGCGGCTGGAGCCTCTTCCGTCGTAGGCAAGCCGAGGGCCACCTTCTGCAGGAACTTCTTGCCGAAGACGACCTGACCGAGGTCAGCCGCGCGCTCCACGATCACCGTGCTCACAGGGAGCTTCATGCCCGCGAGGCGGAAGGCCTCTACGGCCTCTGGTCGCGTGACGCCAGCGATCTCAAAGAGGATGCGCCCTGGCTTGACCACGGCGACCCACTGGTCTGGAGCGCCCTTACCGGAACCCATGCGGGTTTCGGCAGGCTTCTTGGTGATTGGCTTGTCGGGGAAGATGCGGATCCAGACCTTGCCACCGCGGTTGATCTGGCGCGTCATTGCGCGACGGGCAGCCTCGATCTGGCGGGCGGTGACCCAGGCTGGCTCGGTCGTGGCAATGCCGAAGTCGCCGAAGGCCACGGTGCGACCAGACTTAGCAGGACCGGACATGCGGCCTCGCTGAACCTTGCGCCACTTGACTCGCTTCGGCATCAACATCGTTATGCCCCCGATCCTGCGTTTTCAGAGAGCGGCTTCGGCTTCAACACATCGGCCGGAGCGTCGCCGCGGTAGATCCAGACCTTCACGCCAATCTGACCGAATGTGGTCGTGGCGTGGAAGACGGAGAAGTCAATATCTGCGCGAAGCGTGTGGAGCGGAAGTCGGCCGTCGCGGTCCCACTCGGTGCGACTCATCTCAGCGCCGCCAAGTCGACCGGAGACCATGATCTTTACGCCCTTTGCGCCAGCCTTCATCGAACGCTGGATCCCCTGCTTGAGCGCCTTACGGAAGGCGATTCGTCGGACCAGCTGTGCGCCGATGGATGCGGCAACGAGATAAGCGTCGAGGTCTGGCTGTCGGATCTCTTTGATCTCGAGCTTCACCTTGCCGGCGCTGATCTCACCGATCGCAGCACGGAGCACTTCGACGTTTGCGCCGCCCTTGCCGATCACAACACCCGGCTTTGCCGAATGGACGGTCACGGTGACGTAGTTCAAACCGCGCTCGATCTCAACCTTCGAGATGCTGGCCGCAGCCAACTTCACGTCGATCAACTTGCGAATGCGCAGGTCTTCCTGGAGGAGCTTGGTGTAGTCCTTGTCGGCGTACCACTGGGCAGACCACGTCTTCGTGATGCCGAGTCGGAAGCCTACTGGGTGAACCTTCTGTCCCATGGTCAGGCCTCCTTTGCGCTTACGACGACGGTGATGTGGGTCATTGGCTTATGGATGGCGAAGGCTCGGCCCTGCGCGCGAGGTCGGAAGCGCTTCAAGGTTGGACCCTCGTCGGCACTGGCGTCGACCACGAAGAGGCGGTCGGCCGGAATGCTGTGGTTCGCTTCGGCGTTGGCCGTTGCGCTCTTCAATACGGAGGCGACATCGCGGGCCGAGGAGTGCGGCAGGAAGCGCAGGATCGCCGTGGCATCAGCCACAGACTTCCCCATGATCGCTCGCACCACGAGCTGAGCACGGCGGGTCGAGCCGCGCACGTACTTCGCCGTTGCCTTCACGCGAATGCTCACGAGGCTACCGCCGTTGTGCGATCCACGCGCTGGTGGCCCTTGAAGGTGCGCGTTGGCGAGAACTCGCCGAGGCGGTGCCCGACCATGTTCTCGGTGATGAAGACGGGCACATGCTTGCGGCCGTTGTAGACCGCGACGGTGTGACCGATGAAGTCTGGGTAGATGACCGATGCGCGCGACCAGGTCTTCACGACGCGCTTCTCATTGATCGCGTTCATTGCCTGAACGCGCGCAAGGAGCCGCTTCTCGATGAACGGAGCCTTCTTAGACGAACGTGACATTAAGCCTCCTCCTCGATCAGCGTGCGTGTCGCGAGCGGACGATCAGCCGCTGCGTCAACTTATTGCGGCGGGTACGAAGACCCATCGCAGGCTTGCCCCAAGGCGTCTTAGGAGGCATACCCGTTGGAGCCTTGCCTTCGCCACCGCCGTGAGGGTGATCAACCGGGTTCATTGCAGAGCCGCGGACTTCTGGACGTTTGCCCATGTGTCGCGCGCGCCCGGCCTTACCGATCGCCATGTTCTCGTGGTCAAGGTTCGACACCTGGCCCACGGTTGCCATGCAGAGAAGTGGGACGAGACGCATCTCGCCGGAGGGCATACGAATGGTGGCAAAGGCGCCCTCTTTGGCGACGAGCTGTGCGGCGGTTCCGGCGGAGCGGACCATCTGGCCACCCTTCCCTGGAACCAACTCGATGTTGTGGACGGTTGTACCGAGCGGCATGCGACCGAGCGGAAGGGCGTTTCCGACCTTCGCTTCAGCATCTGGGCCCGAGACCACGTTGTCGCCGACCGAGAGGCCGTTTGGCAGGAGCATGTAGCGCTTCTCACCATCGGCGTAGTTGAGGAGGCCGATGCGCGCCGAGCGGTTTGGATCGTACTCAACGGTCGCCACGCGGGCTGGCACGCCGAACTTGTTGCGGCGGAAGTCGATCTTGCGATAGAGGCGCTTCTGCTCGCCACCACGGTGACGAACGGTGATCTTCCCTTGGAAGTTTCGCCCTGAACCACGCACGAGCTTCTCGGTGAGCGGCTTGTGCGGCTCATTGGTCGTGATCTCGTCGAACGTTGGCATGGTCATGCCACGGACGCCGGCGCTGGTTGGCTTCAATCGACGAAGTGCCATGGTTAGACTCCTTCGAAGAACTGAATCTTCTCGCCAGGGGCGAGGGTGACCATGGCCTTGCGCCATGGGGTCGTCTTACCTGGGAAGCGGCTGCGGGCGAGGGTGCCGCGCGTCTCCTTCGCCTTAGTGGTGAGAACGTTGACCTCCTTCACCTTGACGGTGAAGAGCGAGGCGATGGCGGCGGCAATCTCGATCTTGGAGGCGTCGGCGTGTACGGCAAATGTGTACGTGCCGGTCTGCGACTGCAAGATCGACTTCTCGGAGATCACGGGGCGAATGATCGTCTCGTGTGGGGTGCGGTTCATCCGTATACCTCCTGGATCTCAGCAAGGGCCGCCTGCTCCACGATGATCGTGTCGGCGTTGATGAGGTCAACGACGTTGAGTGAGTCGGCGCGCAGTACCGAGAGGTACGGGATGTTCGCTGCAGACTTGACGAGTGCGGTCCCAACTGTTGGCGAGACCACGAGCACATGCTTGCCAGCCTTGAGGGCGGTGCACATACCGGCGATGAGCTGGGTCTTTGGCGTCTCGATACCGAGCACGTCAATGATCTTGAGGGTTTCGACCTTGGCGGCGAGGGCGCCCAAGAGGGCTGCACGGCGCATGCGCTTTGGGAATGGAATCTCGTGGGAGCGAACCTGTGGCCCGAAGACAACACCGCCGCCCTTCCACTGTGGCGAACGGGTGGAACCCTGTCGTGCACGACCGGTCCCCTTCTGCTTCCATGGCTTGCGGCCACCACCAGCAACGGCGCCGCGCTTCTTCGTCGCGTGTGTGCCAGTGCGTCGGCCGGCGAGCTGCGAGACAACGGCCTGGTGGATGAGCGCCTCATTCACTGGCGAAGAGAAGGCGGCCGGCAACTCAACCGTTCCCACCTTGGCTCCAGCTTTCGAGAAGACGTCAACGGTAGTCATTAGATCTGCTCCGCCTTGCTCACCATGACGAGTGCGTTCTTCGCGCCAGGAACCGAGCCCTTGAGGAGCAGCAGGTTCTGCGCGCCGTCTGAGCGAATGATGGTGACCTTCTGGATGGTGGTGCGATCGACGCCCATGTGGCCAGCCATGCGGGTGCCGCGGTAGACACGACCTGGGGTCGTACCGGCACCAATCGAGCCTGGCTCGCGGTGATGGTCGGCGCCGTGGGTCTCAGGTCCGCTTGCGAAGCTGTGGCGCTTGATCGTTCCGGCGAAGCCCTTCCCCTTGGAGATGCCCGTCACATCGACGAGATCACCATCGGCGAAAAGGGTGACGTCAAGCGTCTGGCCCAGGGTCATCCCCTCGGTCGAATCGACGCGGAACTCACGAACAACGGAGCAGGCTGGCAGCTCGCCCTTGAACTGGCCCTGGTCGGGCTTGTTCAGTCGGCGCTTCCCAGCCTCAATGCCGAGCTGCACAGCGGTGTAGCCGTCCTGATCTGGGGTGCGGAGCTTCGTGACGGTGTTTGGCTCGATCGACACCACGGTAACGGGCACAGAGGTGCCGTCCGGGGCGAAGATCTGAGTCATCCCGACCTTACGGCCGAGCAGTCCAATCGTCATTCCACTCACCTACATCTTAATTTCAATGTCGACGCCGGCTGCGAGCGTTAGTCGCATCAGCGCGTCGACCGTCTTTGGGGTCGGATCAATGATGTCTACCAGGCGCTTGTGTGTTCGAATCTCGAACTGCTCTCGGCTGTCCTTATCGATGAACGGCGAGCGCAGCACGGTGAACTTCTCAATGCGCGTTGGCAGCGGCACCGGACCAATCACATCGGCGCCAGTGCGCTGAGCCGTCTCAACGATCGTCTGGGCAGACTGATCGATGAGGCGGTGGTCATACGCCTTGAGCCGAATGCGGATCCGCTGCTTCGCCATCTGCTACTCGGTGATCTTCGTGATCGAGCCGGCGCCAACGGTGCGG
>NZ_JBBAWK010000023.1:0-10120 GCF_040397215.1 Candidatus Limnocylindrus sp. | reverse complement strand
TTGGCGACCTGCAGCCGATCACCGTTGATCCGTTCATCGTCACGCCGACCGATGCTGAACGCGCGATCGCTGGATCGCAGCGCGCGCGGGCCGCGGCGGTGCGACTGGGGCTGAACATGGTGCGCGGCGTGGGCAGCGCTACCGCGCGTCGGCTAGTGGCGGAGCGAGAACGCGGCGGGTTGTTTCTCAGCCTCGATGATTTCGCGCAGCGCACCGCGCTGCCGCTGAGTGCGTTGGAGCGCCTGATTCGCGCCGGCGCCTGTGACACCTTCGGCGTGCCGCGTCGCGACCTGCTCTGGCAGGCGGCCGAGGCGGGGGCGGCACTCCCGCTCCCTACCGTCGCCGCGCCGAGCGAGCTCACCCCCGTGAGTGCCATCGAGGCACTGAGCGATGCGCACGGCCTCGTTGGTGCCGACCCAAAGCTGCAGCCGATCGAGCTCTGGCGTGAGCGCCTCACCGCCACGGGCACGTTGACGGTCGCAGCCCTGCGCCATCAGCCGCCCGGCCACGCCCGCATCGCTGGCCTGCTGCTGAGCCGCCAGCGCCCGCCCACCGCGCACGGCACCGTCTTCTTGGCGATCGAAGATGAAACTGGCATCGCCAACGTCACCATTCGTAACAACGACTGGCCGCGCATGCGCGATGCCGTGCGCGGCGCATCGCTCCTCCTTATAGAGGGGCGCCTCGAGCGCACCGGTGAGGTGGCGAATCTCGTGGCCGAGCGGATCGCCCCACTCATTGCGGGAAGGCTCGGACGCAGGGAGCGCGTAGGGTGAGGTAGCCGAACGAGTCGCTATCCTGCATCTCTATGGGTGCAACGCTCGCCGTCTGGATACTGCTCGTGCCGATCGCGGCACTCCTCACTCCGTTCGTGGTGCTTCCCCGCTTCGTCGCACTTCGCGACCGACAAGAGGTTCGCATCGCCGCGGCAGGTGGGCTCATGGCAGTTCTCTACGTAACCAACGCCTTCTCCGTCACCGGCTATACGCGTGCCGCCGTTGGAGGTGAGGTGATTCGCCTCATTCCGCTCCTACAGTTTGACAGCGCACTTCTGACTACCACCTGGATCCCCGACCAGCTGATGATCGGTGTGACCTCCATGCTGTTCATTTCGGTGGTCTTCTCACGCAATCTGCGCAACGCTTCCTTGTATACCTTGATACTCATTGGCGTCGGCATTGAATCGAACCAGGCGCTGGCCAACATGTCTGGCATCACGCCCCCATTCCGCATCGACATTCATGACGTCGCCATGCGCGCGGCAGGGATCGCACTCAGTCTGCTGGTGGTGCAGCGGCTGCGCGACCGACTCATCGCCCGCGAGCAGATCCTGCGTCGTGCCAGTGCTGCCCCAATTGCGCATGCCCAATCGCAGGCGCCGAGCGCGGTGCTGATGGTTCGACCGCGAACCTTCCAGCCGAATCCAGAGACGGCCGCCGACAACGCCTTCCAGTCGGCGGGCGTTACCGACGTTGCAGAGCGACAGTCGGTCGCCGCGCAGGCCCAAATTGAGGTGGCCGCCGTTGCCACTGCCCTCCGCGGCGAAGGTGTCGCGGTGCTCATGTTCGAGGATCGGGAGGGGATCGACACCCCCGACTCGGTCTTCCCCAACAACTGGATCTCGACTCACGACGATGGGCGGGTGGCGCTCTACCCGATGGCGACCCCCAGCCGCCGCCGCGAACGCCGCAACGATGTGGTGGAGGGGCTCCGCGAGCGCTACGACGTTTCGCAGGTGCTCGACCTGAGCCCCGTTGAGCTGGAGGGGCGCTACCTCGAGGGGACCGGCGCCCTGGTGCTCGACCATGTACATCGCATCGCCTACATGGCGCGATCGGGCCGAGCGAGCGAGGCGGTCCTTGACCAGTGGTGCGAGGCGATGGGCTACAGCGCCGAAGTGTTCGACACCGTTGACCAGGCGGGGCAGCCGATTTACCACACCAATGTCGTCCTCACCATCGCCACTAACTTCATTGTGGCGGGGCTCAACAACATCCCCGACCCCGCCGAACGAGCACGAATTGCCGCCCGATTGGGCGAGGCCGGGCGCGACATGATCGAGATCGATCAGGGTCAGGTCGCCGAGTTTGCAGGGAACGGACTGGAGCTGAGTGGCAGCCGCGGACACCTCTTCGTCCTCTCATCGCGCGCCCTCGCCGCCCTCCGTTCCGACCAGATCGCCGCCATTGAAACCTCGGCCCACATTCTGGCGATCGGCATCCCGACCATCGAGCGATCGGGGGGCTCGGTCCGTTGCATGTTGGCGGGGATCCACCTGCCACCGCGCCAACCCGACGCCCCAACGACTCCCGCCGCCTAGCCCTGCGCCGCCGCTGAACCACTACGTGCGACGACCGCTTCACAAATGCGCGCGAGTCTGGCACGCTATAGGTCGTCCGGGCGACCAACGCCTGGGGAGTTTAATGAGGTGAAACACATGGCAGTTGCCAAGAAGAAGAAGGTCGCGAAGAAGGCTGCAGTTGCCGCCGTCGCCGCCGTCGTTCCTGCCGCCCCGAAGAAGGCTGCGAAGAAGGCCGTGAAGAAGGTTGCCAAGAAGGTCGCGAAGGCCGTCAAGGCTGCTCCAAAGGCCGCGAAGAAGACGGTGAAGAAGGTTGCCAAGAAGGCTGCAAAGAAGGCTGCTCCAAAGGCCGCCAAGAAGGCAGTGAAGAAGGTTGCCAAGAAGACCGCAAAGAAGGCCGCCAAGAAGGCTGCTCCAAAGGCAGCTCCTAAGGCGAAGAAGGCCAAGAAGGCGAAGAAGTCGAAGAAGGCAGCTCCTAAGGCTGCTGTTGCGACTCCTGCCGCTGGTACCGGCTGGAGCATCTTCGGCAAGTAAGCCGAATCGCATCGCGCGTTCGCGCGCGACACGCGACGTTCGTTAGAACGCAAGAGGCCCCGCACCGCAAGGTGCGGGGTCTCTTATTTAATTGCTGATTACTCCAATTCGTTACCCGCGATCACCAAGCTGGTGCGCCAACGTGTCGACGATGAACCAGCCCGGAGCGGCGCGCATCGCCACCATCCACTCTTCGGGAATAGCGGCGGCACCGTACTGAATGCCGGCGAGCCCACCGGCAATCGCGGTGGTTGTATCGGTGTCGTGCCCGTATGAGATGGCTAGTTCGACAACGTCGCGGAAGCTGCTCCCCTGCTCGAGTGCCGTGAGGGCGCTAAGGAGGCTATCCGCCACGTATGCCTGTCCGAGCCCATCCTTGTGCACCAGGCAGCTGGCGATCAACTCTCGCCTCTCGGGGGTGCTGGCGTAGAGGTCGCCCAGCGTTGCCACCGCCCAGTCGATCGCCCGGCGCGGCGCCTCACCGCGCAGCAGCGCCCGTGCCACGAGAACGTAGATGGCTGAGGCCACCACGACGCGCGGATGGGCGTGGGTGACTGCGGTTGCCGCCTCGGCGCGAGCAACCAGATCTGCGTCGCTTAGGTCGCGACCCATCAGCGCCACTGGCAGGATGCGCATCAGACCGCCGTTCGACTGCGCCCGGTCGCCGTCGCTCCCGGCGCGTGCCGCAGGGGTACCGGCACGAATGCGATCAAGTGCCGCCGTGGTGGCGATGCCCGAGTCGAAGCAGACGCCGGTCGCGGTGTACTGCGCATCGTCAAACCAGGCCAAGAAGCGCCGGCCCTGATCTTCGAGATCCCAGCCAACTTCAAGGAGCGACTCGAGCAGTGCAAGTGTCATGGAGCCGTCGTCAGACCAGGTTCCTGGTGGCTGCTGGAAAGATTTGAATCCCGCAGCGGGCGTTGGTCGCGGCGCGGTGTTCGCTGGTTGGAACTCCCACGGCACACCGATCGCATCGCCCACGATTACTCCAAGCAGCCCGCCGATGAGGCGCTGTCGATCGTTCGGCTGACTATCCCTCACTGATCAGTACCCACTCACCGTCACGCATGAGCTTCGCCTCGCAGCCGAGGCACTCAAGCTCCGGGTCGCTGCCCGTTACGACGCAGCCGCCGAGAGAGACGAGGCCCATCTCAGAGTCTCGCCGCAACTCCACACCAGGAAGGCCGTACACAATCGGTACGAGTTTTGCCTTTGTACAGATCGGACAGGTTGAACCTTTGTGCAGCGTCTTGCTCATGAGATCCTCCGGCGCTTCGCCGTGCGGTTCTTGAGGATGTTGATCAGTGCCTTGGGGAGCGATGGCGGTGTTGCCGGTTCGAGGGGCCGTGATCGCGGCGTTCCTGGTGGCAGGTATCGCCCGAACGAGGCGGCGAAATCGATCTCCTCCGACTCGGTTGCCGCCTCTTCGAGGAAGACGGGGGTGCGGGCCTCGAGCTTGTTGATGAGATCGGCGATCTCGGCGCTCATGGGGGCGGCGGTGATCAGCAGGCGCTCGCTGGGGTAGCCCCAGGCGCAGTAGGCGGTCTCACCTGCCACATAGACGCTCATGAGGCGGCCACGCTCCTTTGGCTCTTCGTTGGGAACATCGGCGCGGACTCGGCTAGGGGTAGGTCGCATTGGGACTCCTTCCGCAATAGGGTCGGCGATTGGCAGCGCCTTCGCGGACCCATCACCTGCACACCGTACCTGCCACCTGTGCCAACAGAATGGCACGGCCTTTTGGGGCCTAAAAGCCGAGTCGGACCATCTCAATGAAGATGCGTCCGGCGGTGCGGGCGTCGGTCTCGGCTCGGTGCGGCTGCCCCTCGACCTGAACGCCGAGCTCGCTCGCCGCCTCGCTCAGCTTCGGCCACTTCTCGGTCTCGGGAACCAGGCTCAGCATGGTGCAGTACTGCTTAGAGGGCGGAACGAAGACGCCGAGCCAGCGCAGGCCGTTGCGGTCGAATTCCATGTTGTGAGCCACGACCAGCTCAACTCCCTGGAGGGCATCGGTCATCTGCTGTCGTGCCACGCCGCGATCGACGCCTGCGACATCGATCATCTCGGGGGTGATCTTGGTGAGGTTGATGATGAATTCTGAGATGGGCGTCTCTGGGTAGACCAGGGTCGACCAGGTGCTCACCTCGCGCGACCCCTCATAGATCACGGCGGCCGCCTCAATCACGCCGGTAGTGGGATCGCGGCTCCAAATTCCGGTCGTCTCAAAGTCGATCGCCGCCCATCGCGCCGGGTGGGTTCGCTGAAAACGGTCGGTTGGTGCTGCCAGGTTCATGGGGCGATTATGCCGCCTTCGGGCTACGATGCGCGCATGGAACTCCTCCTCCTCGCTCTTCTTGGGGCCGGCGCCTCAGCGATCACGATCGTATCGGGCTTTGGGCTCAACACGGTGCTCGTGCCCGCATTTGCCGTGCTCTTCCCCCTCCCGTTGGCCATTGCGGCGGTGGCGCTGGTGCACCTGATCGTCAGCGCCATCAAGGTGGTGATCTTCCGGGCACACATCAACCGGGCCATCGCCCTGCAGTTCGTTCCGTGGGCGATTCTCGGCGGCATCGCTGGCGCGCTCCTCCTTGAGCTGCTTGGCGCCGTACCAGTCATTACCTCGTATTCGCTATTCGGCCTCACGAAGTCGATCACGGCGGTCAAGCTGGTGGTCGGCGTCACGATCGCCGTGCTCTCGCTCTATGAGCTGCGCCGCGGGGCTGAGACGGCGGGCATGAGCTCGGTGGGGATTAGTGCCGGGGCACTTGCCTCAGGATTCTTCGGCGGCCTCTCGGGGAACCAGGGGGCGATCCGAAGCACGGTGCTCATTCGCGCCGGCCTCACCCCACTCGGCTTTGCCGCAACGGGAGCTCTCGCCGCAATCGCCATCGACCTGACTCGTCTGGTCGTCTATGGCACGGCGGGGAGTATCTCGAGCATCCTTGCCGACGGAGCGATTCGCGAGGCAATCATCGCCGCGACATTCGGCGCGATCCTCGGTGCCCTCGTTGGGCGCCGGCTTCTTGCGGCCATGAGCAGTGATCGACTCCACCTAGTGGTGGGGTGGAGCCTTGTAGCTGGTGGTCTCTTGATCGGCACGGGGGCACTGTGATTCGGCGGCTTGTGCACGGCCGAACCGCCGAGCGACTGGTGCTCTTCGGCGCCGGAGCAATCCTTGGCTGCGACTTCCTTGATCAAACGCTTGATGCGCGTATCTACGCCGCATCAGAGCACGCCATTGGCAAGGCCTCGTGGCTCTTTCACCTTGGAGTTGGCGCGATCTTGGCCGTTACATTGCTGCTCCTCGCTCGGAGTTGGGGGGTGAAGGGTCGACGAGGCATCACACGCGCACTGATCGTTGCGGCAGTGGGAATCGTTGGCCTCGTTGTCTTTCCCACCGATCCGGGCTGGCAGGTTGTTAGCGTGCCAGGTCGGCTACACCCAACCTTCGCATTGATTGCTGCGGGGAGTCTGCTGGTCGCTGGCTCGCGACTGGCGCACCCGAAGCGACTGATCATCGATACGGTGCTCCTCTACGGCGCAGGAATTGCTGGGTATTTCGTTGGCGGTGGTGGCGGATCCGCGGAGCGGGCCTCGCTCGCGGTCGTTGGGGTGCTGCTCTTCTTGGCAGCGCGGCGGAGCCGCTAGACCGACTTCGTTCGAGTTGCGGCACCGCTTAGGCCGCTCCTCTTCCCCAAAATGCGCAACTTCATCTCAACGATGGCGCGCTGCGCCTCTTGTGAGCCACGAATGACCTCACGCAGCGAGGTGCTCTCAATCGGCCCGTACATGTGATGCCCACGTGCGGTGCGCAAGATCGAGATGGAGAGGAGGCGAATCTCGGCAGCGGTCATGCCTACGCTCTTCAGGTACGGAGTTACCCACTGGACGCAGCGCTCAACGTTAGCCTCAAACAGTAGGCGCATACCTTCGCGGCCGACCTTCGTCGACTCCACGTAGCGAATCACCTCCCACATCTCCCTCTGCTTGAGGTGGAACTTGCAGCCAGTCTCCACCACCTCATCGAGCTCGTCGGACCAGGTTGCGGCGGTCCAGGGTTGGGAGGTGGAACTCATCACACTCGTCCACCAGGCACCGGCCCAGGTTTCGTAGAGGTCGAAGAAGATGGCGTCACGGTCATCGAAGAATTGGTAGGCGGTGCCGGCTGCGATCTTCGCCTTCGCAGCGACCATCTGCATGGTCACGCTGCCCACCCCCTTGCTGTTGGCGAGCTCACGCGCCGATTCCAGGATCACGCCACGCGTGCGCAGCGAACGAGCCTGCCTCGGGATCCGTCGTTGACCGCCGGCCCAGGTGGCGAGAGGGAACGGCGCAGGTGGAAGGGCGCCATCGGGTGCGCTGACGATCTTCCCCTTGGCGAGACGGGTTTTAGTAGGCATGTGCGTACCATTGCATTACCGCACGGACGCTCACGTATTATTTGAATGACTTTCGAATTGCCCTGTTAGCGCACCACGTACTGTGAGCATGCCTCTTATTATTGGTGCGCTGTCAACTACGCTGACTTGTATCGCCGCAGGTATTCGACGATTATTGCGCGCTGTGCGGCGAATGAGCCCTCAACAACATCGCTGAGCGCTGACGATACGAGCGCCGCAAAGATGTGGTGGCCTCGTGCGGTGTAGACATTGGCTCGGCTGATGAAGGCAATCTCTTCGCCCGAGAGTCCTGAAGCCGCAAGGTAAGGAGACGAAGAGCGAATGGTGCGATCAATCTGGGCGGCGAGCATCAGTGGTGCGGCAACTCGCCCTTCGGCAGTGGCGTCTACATGGCGAATGACCGGCCATGCATCGGCATGCTTAAGCAAGAAGTTGCAGCTGCCTAAAATCAGGCCCTTCAGCTGCTCCTCCCATCGCTCGGTCCATAATTCGCTCGTGTGCATAAGGATGACGCTCCACCAGTCGCGGTACCACTCCTCATAGATATCGCGGTATACGCACTCCAGATCATCGAAGAACTGGTAGGCAGTGCCGCTCGCAATACCGGCACGCTGCGAAACGAGCTGCATGGTGACGCCGCTGATGCCGTTCTCGTTTGCGAGGGTGCGCGCTGCGTCGAGGATGAGCCTTCGCGTAGCAATCGACCGCTCCTGCTTCGGCTCATGCCTAACATCGGTACGCCAGTTGACGAGCGGGAAGGAATCGGGCTGCAGGCCGCCGTCGGCTGTAATCAGGTCGTTGGGTGCAGAGGTGGCTGCCATATCGCTATGTTCGCACATGCACCACGCAGATACTTGTGAGCCTTTATTAGAATCGGTGACTGACTACTCCGCAGCGCGACGCAGGTGGCGGATCAGCTTCTCGGCGGCATTCGCTCCTGGGGCGCCCGTGACGCCACCACCCGGATGCGTGCCCGCGCCAGAGAGGAAGAGGCCATCAATCGGCGTCTCGTAGCGGCCGATGCCGTAGAGCGGGCGCCACTGCGCAAACTGGTCAAAGCCCTCATTTACATGCATGGCGTGCCCGCCTGTTGCGCCCCAGTCGCTCTGCAGGTCGGCGGGCGTGATGAGTTGGCGCGCCACGATGTGGCCGCTGATTCCTGGTGCGACAGATTCGAGCACCGCAACGGCGCGATCGGCGAGCGTCTTGCGCGCGTCGGCGGTCCATCCGCCCTTCAGGTCGACCGGCGCGTACTGCACCACGGCGCTCAACAGGTGGCGCTTGTCGTTGGTGAGGCTCGGGTCGATCAGCGTTGGAATCATCGCCTCAACCACAGGCACCTCGCTCATCTCGCCATACTTGCTGGAATCAAACGCGCGCTCAACCCCCAAGATGTCGCTGAGGATGGTGATGCGGCCACGCAGGCGTACCTCTTGCTCGGCGGCAGATCCGGCACTCGGGAAGGCTGGAAGCTGGTCGAGCAGAATGTTCAGCTTGGCGGTGACGCCCGTGTTGCGCGTGGCGCGCAGACGGCGGCGCAGCTCAGGGCCGGTAGCCTCCACGCCCAACAGATTGAGTAGCGTGCTCTTCGGGTCAAGAGTCGAGAGCACATACGGCGCAATGATCTCTTCGCCGCTCGCTAGCGCCACGCCCGTGACGCGACCGTCGCGCTCGGTGATCGCGGTGACCTGTGCGCCGGTACGAATCTCGGCACCGAAGCCGCGCGCTGCATCAGCGATCGCACTGATCAGTGCACCTGGGCCGCCGATCGCTACAACTGTTTCGCCCGAGGCGCCGCCGTCGGCGCCGTCGCCCGTGATGCTGTCGAAGAGGAGTGTGGCGCCGGTGCCTGGCGAGATTGGCCCGCTGGCGTTGTAGCGCGAGCCGCGCCACGAGATCAGCGCTTCAAGATGTTCGTCGTTGATGTACTCGTTGACAAGGTCCGAGGCGGACATTGGCAGCATGCGCAGGATCTCGCGGCCGTCGCCCTCTTCGAGGCCAGTGAACGGCGCGCGGAAGGCGAAGCCTGCGAGCAGCTCGGCGACCGACTTGCCGCCGTCGAGATCGGGCGGGATGCCGTCGAGCACCTTCTCAAAGTAGGCGCCGACGCGGCGCATGCGGCCGTCAAGCTTCAGGTAGCCGGCGGCTGTTTTTTCACCATTGACTCGTGTAGCGAGTTCGGCAGCGGTGCGCTTGGCGTCGCGCCAGAGGGTGATGGAGGTGCCGTTGGTTGGATGCGGCGCAAAGTTGCGTGCCTCAGGCTCGACGAGCTTCACCTTGCCTTGCAGGCCGAGGTCGCGGGCGACGCGCGGTCGGAAGCGACCCACGGTATGCGAGAGCATTGGGGCGCGCACGCCATCGACATCGCCGGTAAGCGCCATGCCGCCGAGTTCGGTGCGCGCTTCAACCAGAATGGTTTTCACGCCAGCGCGCGCCAAGTAAGCGGCGGCAACGAGTCCGTTATGTCCGCCGCCGATCACCACCACGTCGGCGGTGGCGGCGGGCTTTGCGGCGCGCGGCGCCTTCTGCACTTTCGGAGGCAGTTCGGCTTTGGCCGTGGCTTTTGGCTTCAGCGTTTTCGGCGCAGCCTTCGGTGCGGACTTCTTGGGGGCCATTACGCCTCCCCTCGCTTGCTCTTCAAGATCTCGAGAGCGGCAAGTCGGCCAGGGGCCCCCATGATGCCGCCGCCCGGGTGGGCCGAGGAGCTGGCGAGCCAGTAGTCGCGGATCGGAGTCTTATAGCGGGACCAACCGCTCACCGGTCGGTTGAAGGCCATCTGCTGCACCAGGATCTCGCCCTGAAAGATGTTTCCCTCGGTGAGGCCGATGGTGCGCTCAAGGTCGAGCGGGGTCATGATCTGGCGCCCCACGATCTTGTCGCGGAAGTC
>NZ_JBBAWK010000022.1:0-11065 GCF_040397215.1 Candidatus Limnocylindrus sp. | reverse complement strand
GGATCAGCGCGAGCGACCGAGGCGCTTCTGGAAGCGCTCGACCTGACCGGCCGTGTCGAGAATCAGCTGCTTCCCCGTAAAGAATGGGTGGCAGTTTGAGCAGACTTCCGTCTTGAGCTCGCTGGTTCGCGTCGAGCCGATCGAGAACTTCGTGCTGCATGCAAGGCACGTAATTTCGATGGTGTTGTACTTGGGATGAATCTCTGGCTTCATCAGCGACTCTCTAGGCGTCTGGCGAAGCGACAACGTTGACGCGCTTCTTCGTGCGCGACGCGTGGTCGAACTTCACCGTACCGGTGACGGTTGCGTAGATGGTGTAGTCGCTGCCCAGGCCAACGCCGCGCCCTGCGGCGAAGGTGGTGCCGTGCTGTCGCACGATAATGCCGCCAGCGTTGATCTTCTGACCGTCGCCAACCTTCACGCCAAGGCGCTGACCAGCGCTATCACGTCCGTTGCGAACACTTCCGCCTGCCTTCTTGTGTGCCATGGGGGTCTCCTTCTCTCAGCGTTCGCTGCGTTACTCGGCGTCAGCGACCGACGTGTCGGCGCTCTTCGCTGCTGGCTTTGCGGTTGCCGGCTTCTTTGAGGCTGCCGGCTTCTTTGAGGCCGTCGCTTCGGCTGGCGCGCCAACTTTCAACGTTGCAGCAACTGCGGCGTCGGCCTTCGCCTTATCGGCGGCGACGGCGGCTGCGTCAGCCTGTGCCTTGGCGCGATCTGCTGCACCGGCTTCGTACAACGCCTTCGCGCTCGTGCCGTTCACGGCAACTTCGGTGACCCTGATGAGGTGCAACTCTTGGCGGTGCCCCTTAGTGATGCGGCTGCGCGCCTTCGGTCGATACTTAAAGCTGATTGTCTTTGGTCCGCGCTCCTGGCCAAGCACCGTTGCGGTGACCTTCGCGCCAGCAACAACGGGGGTGCCGATCTCCGTGGTTGAGTCGGTGCGCACAAGAAGAACACGGTCGAACGAGATCTCGCTCCCTGGGGTAGCGCCGGTCAACTCAACGTGCAGCTCGCTGCCGAGCTCCACTCGATACTGCTTTCCACCGGTCTCGATGACTGCGTACATGGTTCCCCTGTCCTTACTGCCTGTGCGCCGTACAGGCGGCGCCTGCTGGGCGAGTCGCGGTCTGACGGACGGGTCAGTCGCGGGAGGGGAAGTCTACGATCAGGGCTCTCCCGCGTCAACCGCGCCTCATTGTTACATAAGTGGCGATGAGCCCCCGTCGTGCACTCGGTGGCTCTGCACGAGGGCGAGGCCGAAGGCGAGCGAGATTGCGGAGGCTCCGCCGTAGCTCACAAAGGGGAGGGTGATCCCCGTAATGGGGGCAACGCCGAGGTTCATCCCAATATTGACGAGCGTCTGGGAGAGGACGACGGTGGCCATCCCTCCGGCAAAGATCACCCCGAACTCATCGGGGGAGGTCCAGGCGTGCCAGACCAGGCGCCCAACCAGAATGGCGAGCAGAGCGATCACAAAGAGGCCGCCAACCGCGCCAAACGCACGGACGAGCGCCGCAAAGACGAAGTCACTCTCTTGTACTGGGAGGGGGGTCAGGATCGCGGTGCCATCGGCGCCTGCGCCAAAGAGGCCGCCCCCCCTGATCGCCTCGAGTGAGCGCAGCAGTTGGTACTTCGGCCCAGCCGGATCGGCGTTCGGGTCGATGAAGGCGAGGAGTCGCTCCTTCTGGTAATCCGCCAGCACTACGACCCACGCCAGGGCGCCGCCAATAGCGACCAGGCTCGCGAGGGCAGCGATCCAGCGTGTCGCGACACCAGAGAGATAGAGGGCGCCAAACAGCGCCGCTACCAACACCAGCGCGGTGCCGAGGTCTGGCTGCGCCACGACGAGGAGGAACGGTGGAGCAACAATGGCGCCCGCCAGCAGTAGATCTTGCAGCCCGCCGCTCGCGCGGTCCGCCCGCGTGAGTGCTGTGGAGATGGCGACGAGCGTCAGGATCTTGCTGAGCTCGCTTGACTGGATGGCGAGACCAAAGATCGCGATCGCTCGGTTGTTCCCGCCAGAGTCGACGCCGTAGATCAGCGTGACGATCAGCAGCAGAATGTTTGCGGCGTAGAGCGGCCAGGCAAAGGTGCGCACCCAGCGCCAGTTCACCAGCGTTGTCACGCTATAGACGGCGATGGAGAGGAGTGTCCAAGCCAGCGAGCGCACGAGTAGCGAGCTCGGCGACAGCAGCTCTTGCCCATAGCTGCGTGCGTTGAGCCAGGCCATGCCGATTCCAGTCAGCGCTAGTAGCCCAACGCTGGCCGCAGCGATCCAGTCTACGCGGCGAAGGGCGGAGCCGAGCGGCGAATCGAGCCTATTCACCGAAGTGATTCCCGCGCGCCAAGAGCCCCGCCGAGCGATAGTCCCGCTTCAGTTCGTACTGCAACTGCAGGTAATACTTCGTCACCTCTTTTGCCGCATTACCAACAGTGTTGGTGCCATGCATGAAGACCACGTAGGCGAAGTCCGAGTCGCTCTTTGACCAATCGTTGGTTGGGGCGACGAAGCCGCCCATCCAGTTGTGAAACGGGAGTCGGCCAAGGCTGTCACGCACGCCGTATTGCGCGGTGCCGCTCTTTGCTGAAACGAAAAGTGGCATTCGGAAGATTCCTTGCGACGGCCCAGGGTTCAGCGCCATCTTGCGCCCTGCAAGGCGCATCTCGCGATACGTGGACTCCCTCATTCCTACGACCGCATTTACTACCGGTGCAATCGGCGTGATGCTTCCATCTGGGCTCGTGATGTGGAGCACAACGTGTGGCCTCCAGAGTGTCCCGCTATTTGCAAGCGCGGCAAACGAGTTCAGTACCTGGATGGGCGTTACCAAGTCATATCCTTGGCCCTGTGCCGATTGGAGCACCTCAGCGTTGTAGAGACCGCGCTTGATAGTGGCGCGCGCCCACGCCTGGTCGGGGACGAGCCCCGAGATTTCACTCGGTAGATCGATACCCGTTGGCGCGCCGAAGCCCCATTGTCGACCGCACGTTGAGAGGCGATCGATTTTGATCAGTCGTGCTAGTTGAAACGTGACCACATTTGAGCTCCACGAATACGCTTCAGAGGGTGTCAGTGAGCCACCGAATCCCACACGATTCCACTCATAAAACTTCTCACCGTCCACTTCGAGATAGGCAGTGGATTGGAATCGTGATGTTGGTGTGACGAGGTTGTTGTTCAGCGCACAGGAGTACGTGACAAGTTTGTACGTACTCCCTGGAGGGAAATACGAGCCAACCGTATGGTTCAGCAGCGGTGAGAATTTGTTCGCAAGGTATTTCTGATATTTCGCGTTGCTGATCCCTGCAGAGAAATCATTATCGTCATACGTTGGGAGTGAGGCCATCGCAATGATCTCACCGTTCTGTGGATTCATTGAAGCGACGACGCCCTCCTTGGTGCCCGAACCTTTGAGTCCCCACTCCAGCGCGGTCGCTGCCCGCTGTTGCGCCTCAATGTCGATGGTGAGAGTTAATGAAGATCCGTCAATGGGAAGTTTGGTTACGCCAAGAATTTGCACAAGGCGACCCTTTGCATCGACCTCAACTTGGCGAACTCCCGGCGCACCGCGAAGAGTCTCCTCATAAGTGGCCTCAACGCCTGCGCGCCCGATGAAATCAACGACGGTGTATCCCGCTGGAGCAAGCGTGCTCGCCTCAACTGCGTCAATGCGGCCAACGTAACCCACGATGTGGCTGATGAGTGTTCCGTACGGATAGACGCGTCGAGCCTCAACAATAGTCTCCACACCAGGCAGGCTGGCGCGCTCTTCATTGATGAGCCGCGCTGTGCGCTCGTTCACATTGTTAGCAACGCGAATTGGCTCCCAGAGCGAACCGGTACTACGATCGAGCAGCGTGATGATGCGCACGGGATCCATGTTCAAGATCTCGCCGAGTGTTTTCACAACACTCGCGCGAATGGTGAGTGAGAGATCGCCAGGCCGAATTTGCACCGCGTACACTGCCACATTTTTTGCTAGCACTCGCCCACTGCGGTCATACACCAGCCCGCGCGCCGGCGTGATGAGCTCTTCAACAATGCGGTGCCCACGCGCCACGGTACTCGTTGTGCCCGACGAGGTCGACGCGCCAAACTGAATCAGCATTAAACGCCCGCCGAGCCCTCCAAATGCCATAAGAGCTATGAGCGCGACAGCGAAAAATCGCAGGGGGCGTCGGCGGCGAACCTCTCGATTACTTGGCCCGCCACCACCAGGATAAACCTGAGGGGGTGTCATATTGTTTCGTTACCCGCGAAGGGATTGGTCAAACTGGTAACCCCTGCGCCGGCGCTGCCCAAACCACGCCAGGGTGATGCCGGCTATAAGGTTTAAGACGAGCGCGAGGGAGTTCTCGCCACTACGGCCACCCCCGCCATTGCTGAGTAAAAAGATCGTCACGCTGCTCGCTGCCAGCCCAAAAAGGAGGGCGACGAATCTCTTGAGGAGCAGGGCGTCGCCAGCACCACGAATTTGGCTCGCAACCAGTACGCCAGCGATCATCACAAGGCTCGTGAGCCCAAGTGGTCGCAAGAGGGTGACGTCGATCGTCAGCCCGGCGAGGGTCGCGGCGGTCAGCACGAGCGTGCGCCGATCAGCTGAGGCTGTAACAATCAACAGTACGATTGGCAGGTTGATCGCGCGCTCCAGCCCGAGTTCGGGCAGGAGCCGCGCCTGAATGAGCGCGGCAAGCACGATTCCGAGCACGTAGCCGAGTTGCTTGTTCATTGCCTCAGGATACTCCCGCAGGCGCCTCGGCGCACCCCCCGGTCGAACCGCTGTTGTTCCACGTGAAACATGCCTCACGGAACTCCGCCGTAGCCCCCTCCTGCTACGATAGGAGCGTGAATACCACCTCCCAGCACCCTGCCACACCACACGCGCCGATCATCGTGTGTGCGAACCAGAAGGGCGGGGTTGGCAAGACCACCACTGTGCTCAACCTCGCCGCTGAGCTCGCCCATGCAGGGCGCCGCGTGCTCGTGGTCGACCTTGACCCTCAGCGAAACCTCACCAGTGGCCTCGGATTCACCCTTCCTGAAGGGGCGCCGACCGCCTACGACCTCCTTGTTGGGCGCCGACCGGCGACGGAACTGGCCCAGCCGACCTCGATTCCGAACCTCACGCTCATTCCGGGCTCTGCCGATCTCGCCGGGATCGACGTTGAGCTCGCCACAGGAGACGAGAGTGGCGAACGCCAGCTCGCGGTCGGCCTCCGCACCGCAGGGGATGCCGAGGTGATCCTCGTGGACACCCCCCCTTCGCTCGGCCTGGTCACCGTGAGCGCCCTCGCGATCGCTGATGCCGTGCTTGTTCCTGTGCAGTGCGAGTACTACGCCCTGGAGGGGCTCTCGCAGCTCATGGCCACGATTCGCCTCGTGCGCGAGCGCCTGAATCCCGCCCTGGAGGTGAATGGCCTCCTCTTGACCATGCTTGATCCCCGCACGAAACTTGGCAGCGACGTGGTGCGCGAGGTGGAGAGCCACTTCGGGGATCTGGTCTATCGAGCCCGCGTGCCGCGTTCGGTACGCTTAGCCGAAGCGCCAAGCCACGGGATTGCGATCCGAAGTTACGCGCCAGGCACCTCGGGTGCTGAATCGTACGCACAAGCTGCAGCGGAATTCGATGCCCGGGTGTTCAACGGAACCCCTGTAGGCGCCAGCCAGTAATAAGGAGGGAGCATGGTGAAGAGGGCCAGCGGTCTCGGGCGAGGCCTCGGCGCACTGATCCCAGAGGCGGCGAGCGCCGTGGGGGCTACGCGTGCAGGCGCGCTGGAGATTCCGCTCAGCAAGATCAAACCGAACCCATATCAGCCGCGCACAGAGTTCTCGACTGCTGAGTTGGCACAACTCGCCGAGAGCATTCGTGAGCATGGGGTGCTGCAGCCCATCGTTGTAGAGGAGGGGCCGAACGGCTACACGCTCATTGCAGGTGAGCGACGTCTCCGTGCCTCAAAGCTTGCAGGAAAGAGCACGATTCCCGCCGTCGTGCGCGTTGTTGGTAATCAGTCACGCCTTGAGCTGGCACTCATTGAGAACGTTCAGCGTAGTGACCTGTCGCCGATTGAAACGGCGCACGCCTATCGACGTCTCGCCGATGAGTTTGGATTGACGCAGGAGCAGATTGCGGTGATCGCCGGCAAGGCGCGCACCACTGTTGCAAACACGCTGCGCCTTCTCGATCTCTCTGCAGATGTGCAGACAGAGGTTGCCGCAGGGCGACTAAGCGAAGGGCATGCGCGCGCACTCGTTGGACTCCCAGAATCAGAGCAGGCATGGCTCGCGCGCACCTTTGTGCGCGATGCAGTTACCGTGCGTGGTGCAGAGGCGGCCGCGTCAACGGTGCGTGGTGCTGCTCGCGGTACAGTTAGCACGAAGCGAATGCCTGGCGCAGTGCCAAGTGGAGAGCTCGCTGCGCTGCAGCGCGATCTTGAGGGGCATCTCGGCACTCCGGTGCGCGTGAAGCCTGCTGGCAAGGGCGGACAGATCGTGATCGATTACTACTCAAACGAAGAACTGCATCGGCTCGTAGAGCAGATCAAGGGAGTGAGTGAGTGACCGAAAAGAAGAGTGCCGCAGTCGCAACGGGTAGCCGCGTAAAAAAGGTATCTGGCGACTACGGCGCATCCAGCATTCAAGTTCTTGAAGGACTTGAAGCGGTACGCAAGCGTCCGGGAATGTACATCGGCTCCACCGACGAGCGCGGTCTGCATCACCTTGTCTACGAAGTCGTCGACAACTCTGTCGACGAGGCGATGGCCGGGCATGCAACGCGCATCGTCGTGCGCATCAACAAGGATAATTCCATCACCGTCGCAGACGATGGTCGCGGCGTTCCAGTTGGTAAACACTCCACCGGAAAAGATGCTCTTGAGGTTGTGCACACGGTGTTGCATGCCGGCGGAAAATTCGGCGGCGACGGCTACAAAGTTTCTGGTGGACTGCACGGTGTCGGTGTCTCGGTCGTCAATGCGCTCAGCATTAAGCTGCGCGTTGAGTCTGCGCGTGACGGATTCGTCTGGTCGCAAGAGTACGAGCGCGGCGTGCCACGCACTAAAGTCGTGAAGGGGAATCCGTCGGCTGGCCGACGTGGAACCCTCACCACCTTCTTGCCGGATCCAGAAATGTTCTCGAGTACTGAGTACTCGTTTGAGACACTGGCAAATCGTCTGCGCGAATCCGCGTATCTCAACAAGGGCCTTTGGATGACGTTGATCGATGATCGCGCCGATCGCGAAGCAACCTTCTACTTCCAGGGTGGCATCGTCTCGTTTGTGCGCCACCTCAATCGCAAGCGCAAGGTCACACACGATCGACCTGTCTACATCGAAGGGGTGGAGGGGACGACCACCGTAGAGGTCGCCTTCCAGTACCAGAGTGACTCATGGTCCGAGACACTCCTTGCCTTTGCGAACAACATCAACACCGTTGACGGTGGAACGCACGTCACCGGATTCCGCGCCGCGCTCACCAGCTCGCTGAATGACTGGGGCCGCAAGAACGGTGCGATGAAAGACAACGATCCAAACCTCACCGGTGAAGATGTGCGCGAGGGCCTCACCGCGGTGATCAGCGTGAAACTTATCGATCCGCAATTCGAGGGCCAAACGAAGGCGAAGCTCGGCACCGCCGAGATCAAGGGGATCGTGCAGACAGCCGTGAACAAGGGCCTGACGCAGTTCCTTGAAGAGAATCCTTCAGATGGTAAAGAGGTGATTCGTCAGTCGCTCAACGCGGCGCGTGGACGCGAAGCGGCGCGCAAGGCGAAAGAGCTCGTCATGCGCAAGGGCGCACTTGAGGGGAGCGCACTCCCTGGCAAGCTCGCCGACTGCCAAGAGCGCGACCCAGCCAAGTCTGAGCTCTACATCGTGGAGGGTGAGTCGGCCGGTGGTTCGGCGAAGCAGGGTCGCGATCGGCGCTTCCAGGCGATCTTCCCGCTGCGCGGCAAGCTGCTAAACGTTGAGAAGGCGCGCATCGACAAGATTCTCGGCAGCGACAACATTCGCACGTTGATCATGGCGCTCGGCGCCGGCATTCAGGATTCCAGCATGGAAGATTCAAACGGCCGCTTCGACATTACGAAGCTGCGCTACCACCGCGTCATCATCATGACCGATGCCGATGTCGACGGGGCGCACATTCGAACGCTGCTGCTCACCTTCTTCTATCGCTACATGCCGGCCATCATTGAGGCGGGCTACCTCTACATCGCCCAGCCGCCGCTCTATCGCGTGAGTACGGGCAAGGAGACGAAGTACGCGTCAACCGAGAATGAGCGCGACGAGGCGATCGCCTCGTTCAAGACGAAGAACGTCAGCGTGCAGCGCTTCAAGGGCCTCGGCGAAATGAATGCCGAGCAGCTCTGGGAGACGGCGATGAATCCCGACAACCGCGTCTTCTTGCAGGCGCGTATTGAAGACGCCTCCGTGGCGAACGAGATCTTCGAGATGCTGATGGGCGAGCGCGTTGAGCCGCGCCGCGACTTCATTAAGGCTGAGGCCCACAAGGTCCAGAACCTGGACGTATAGGAGGCGATGGGAGCATGAGCGACGAGGCACGGGTGAGCGTCCGTTCGATTCGCATCGAAGACGAGATGCGAACGAGCTATCTCGACTACGCGATGAGCGTGATCGTGGCGCGCGCGCTCCCCGACGTTCGCGACGGCCTCAAGCCGGTACACCGCCGCATCTTGTACACGATGGGCGAGATGGGCCTCTCTGGCGGCTCCGCCTATCGCAAGTGCGCCGCCATCGTCGGCGAGGTGATGGGCAAGTACCACCCACACGGCGACGGCGCCCTCTACGACGCACTCGTGCGACTCGCACAGGACTTCTCCATGCGTCATCCGCTCGTTGATGGCCAAGGAAACTTCGGTTCGGTTGACGGCGACTCTGCCGCTGCGATGCGCTACACCGAGGCACGCCTCACCTCAATCGCTGGTGAGATGCTCGCCGACATCGATCACGAAACTGTCGACTTCACGCCGAACTACGACGGCACGCAGAAGGAGCCGAGCGTTCTCCCTTCGCGCCTACCGAACCTGCTCGTCAACGGCTCCTCTGGTATTGCCGTCGGCATGGCGACAAACATTCCACCGCACAACCTTGGCGAGATCGCCGATGCCGCCATCGCCCTGATCGCCGACCCCGAGCTCTCCGTCGACGATCTCTGCAAGTACGTCAACGCGCCAGACTTCCCAACCGGCGGCATCCTCTATCGCTACGACACCATCAAGAATCCACTCACAGGCGCAACGGAGCGCATTGATGCGGTGCGACAGATGTACGCGCACGGACGCGGCCGCGTTGTTGTTGACGGCGCGACGCACTTTGAAGAGGCGTCGCGTGGCGATCGCACAGCGATCATCATCACCGAGCTGCCGTACCAGGTAAACAAGGCGTCGCTCGTTGAGAAGATCGCCGACCTCGTCAAAGAGGAGCGCCTCGACGGCATCGCTGATCTGCGCGACGAGTCTGACCGCGACGGCATGCGCGTCTACGTTGAGGTCAAGAAAGATGCTAATCCACACAAGGTGCTCAACAAGCTGTTGAAGCTCACCCCGCTGCGCTCTGCATTCAGCATGAACATGCTCGCGCTCGTCGATGGCCAGCCGCAGACCCTCTCACTGAAGTCGGTGCTGCAGCACCACATCGACCACCGCCGCATCATCGTGCGGCGCCGCACCGAATACGAACTAAAGAAGGCACGTGAGCGCGCCCACATCCTCGAAGGGCTCAAGATCGCCCTCGACAATCTAGATGCGGTGATCAAGACGATTCGTGCCGCAGCCGATGTTGATGTGGCACGCACCCATCTCATGGAGCGCTTCAAGCTCACCGAGCTGCAGGCGCAGGCGATCCTCGACATGCGTCTTGCGCGCCTCGCCGCCCTCGAGCGCAAGAAGATTGAGGACGAATATCTCGAAGTGATCAAGTTCATCGCCGAACTCGAAGACATCCTCTCTCGACCGGCGCGCATCTCCAAGATCATCTCGGATGAGTTCGCCAAGCTGAAGGAGAAGTTTGCCGATCGCCGTCGCACCAAGATCGCCCAAGATGCAACGCGCGAGATGTCAGACGAGGACCTGATCGCTGACGAAGATGTGGTGATTACCATCTCTGGCCGTGGCTACATAAAGCGGCAACCGCTCACCACCTATCGCCAGCAGCATCGTGGCGGCAAGGGCGTGATCGGCATGACGACGCGCGAAGAGGATGCGGTTGCCACACTGCAGGTCGCGAACACCCACGATTACGCCCTCTTCTTCACCAACAAGGGGCGTGGCTTCAGCGCCAAGGTGCACGAGATCCCTGACGCCTCGCGACAGAACAAGGGGATTCCGATCGTCAATCTTCCAGGGGTGCAGGTGGAGTCGGGTGAGACTCCGGTCGCCACGATCATCCTGAACGGCTTCACGCCTGGCAGTTACCTCGCCTTCTCCACCAAGAAGGGGATCATTAAGAAGACGGCGATTGAGCAGTTCGAGAAGGTGCGCTCGACCGGCATCATCGCCATCACCCTTGATAAGGGTGATGAGCTCGCCCAGGTGATTCAGACCTCGGGTGAAGATGACCTGGTTATGGCCACTCGCCAAGGGCGCATCTGCCGCTTCCACGAGCGCGAGGCGCGCGCCATGGGCCGCACCGCGGGTGGCGTGATCGGCATTCGCCTCGCCCGCCAGGGTGACCTTGTCGTTGCCATGGCCGTGGCGGAGCCTGGCGCCGACCTCCTTGTCCTTACGGAGACCGGCCACGGGAAGCGCGTCCCTGTAGGCGCCTTCGCTCGCAAGCACCGTGGCACCCAGGGCGTCCGCCTGATCCCACTCGAGGGGCGGAAGACCGGCCCAGTTGTGGCCGTGCGTCAGGTCAGCGAGGCCGACGAAGAGGTGATCTTGATCAGCGCCGAGGGGCAGGTCGTGCGCA
The DNA here is from genome assembly GCF_040397215.1 of Candidatus Limnocylindrus sp. Classification (NCBI taxonomy): domain Bacteria; kingdom Bacillati; phylum Chloroflexota; class Candidatus Limnocylindria; order Candidatus Limnocylindrales; family Candidatus Limnocylindraceae; genus Candidatus Limnocylindrus; species Candidatus Limnocylindrus sp. The sequence continues at coordinate 142 of NZ_JBBAWK010000022.1, read as the reverse complement.
CCAAGCTCGAGAGCATCGCCACTCGCAAGGACGGCAGTGCCCAGGGCGTGCGGGTAATGACCCTTCGTGAGGGTGACAAGGTCGCTGGGATCGCCGCCTTCCGTACGGGTCTGGCAAAGCGCAACGGCACAGGCGACAATGA
>NZ_JBBAWK010000021.1:0-14137 GCF_040397215.1 Candidatus Limnocylindrus sp. | reverse complement strand
CGATGCGGGTCTGGCCCGACTCCTGGTCGGTGTGCACGCGGAAGGTTGGATCCTCCTCGGCGAGACGCTGCAGGGCGACGCCCATCTTCTCCTGGTCGGCCTTTGTCTTCGGCTCAACGCTCAGCTCGATTACTGGATCTGGGAAGGTCATCGACTCAAGCACGATTGGGTGCTCTGGATCGCAGAGGGTATCGCCCGTGAAGGTGTCCTTGAGGCCAACGGCTGCGGCGATGTCGCCGGTTCGAACCTCATCAATCTCTTCGCGGTGGTTGGCATGCATGCGGATCAGGCGGCCGATGCGCTCCTTCTTCCCCTTTGATGGGTTGAGCACGTACGAACCGGCCTTGAGCACGCCAGAGTAGACCCGGAAGAAGCCGAGCTTCCCAACGAACGGGTCTGCAGCGATCTTGAAGGCGAGCGCTGCGAACGGTGCCTCGTCCTCGACTGGGCGTGACATCTTGTTCTCAACGTTGCGCGGGTCCGTCCCCTGAATCCCAGGTACGTCGAGTGGGCTTGGGAGGTAATCCACAACGGCGTCGAGCATCGGCTGGACGCCCTTGTTCTTCAGGGCTGAGCCGGTCAAGACCGGAACAATCTTGTAGCCGAGGGTGCCGACGCGGATCCCTTCGCGGACCTGCTCTGCGTTCAGGGTGCCCGTCTCAAGGTAGATCTCGGTGAGCGCGTCGGTCTGGCCGGCCGCCTGGTCGAGCAGGAAGGCGTGCCACTTGTCGGCCTCAGCCTTGAGCTCGGCGCGGATCGGTCGGCGCTCGCTCTGCTCGCCCTTGTCGTCGAGGTAGACGATCTCTTCCATGGCGATCAGGTCAATGACGCCTTCGAACTTATCTTCGAGGCCGATTGGGAGCTGAAGTGGGACGGCGTTGGCGCCGAGGCGGTCCTTGATCATGTCAAAGCAGCGCCAGAAGTCGGCGCCGGTTCGGTCAAGCTTGTTGATGAAGCAGAAGCGCGGGACGGCGTGGCGGTCAGCCTGGCGCCAGACGGTTTCGGACTGTGGCTCTACGCCGGCAACGCCGTCGAAGATGACGACTGCGCCGTCGAGTACGCGGAGCGAACGCTCCACCTCAACGGTGAAGTCCACGTGCCCGGGCGTATCGATGATGTTGATGACGTGATCCTTCCAGGCGCAGGTCGTAGCGGCGGCGGTAATGGTGATGCCGCGCTCCTGCTCCTGCTCCATCCAGTCCATCGTTGCGGCGCCCTCGTGGACCTCGCCGATCTTATGGATCTTCTTGGTGTAGAAGAGAATCCGCTCAGTGACCGTGGTCTTACCGGCGTCAATGTGCGCAATGATGCCGATGTTTCGCGTTTGAAGGAGCGACGTTGCTCGTGCCATCTCTCGCCCCTAGAACCGGAAGTGGCTGAAGGCCTTGTTCGCCTCCGCCATCTTGTGGGTCTCTTCGCGTCGCTTCACTGCGGCGCCGAGGTTGTTCGATGCATCGAGGAACTCAGCGGCGAGCTTGTCAGACATGCTCTTCCCGTTGCGCTTGCGTGCAGCCTGCACCAGCCAGCGCACACCGAGGCTCAAGCGGCGCTCGCCGCGAATCTCAACGGGGACCTGGTAGGTGGCGCCACCGACGCGGCGCGGCTTCACTTCGATCAGTGGTGTTGCGTTACGCAGGGCGAGGTCGAGCACCTCAAGGCCTGGGCGGTTCGCCTGTGACTCGACACGTGCAAGCGCTTCGCGAAGGATGCGCTCTGCGAGTCCGCGCTTGCCGCTCAACATCACCTTGACCACAAAGCGGTCAACGGTTTTGTTCAGTGGAACAACTTCGTACTTAAGCTTGCGTGGGACCGTTGTACGACGTGGCATCGCTTACTTCTTCTTGGCGACGGCTTGTTCAGCCTTCGCGCCATACTTAGAACGGCTCTGCTTGCGATCCTTCACGCCGGCGGCATCGAGTGCGCCGCGAACGATGTGGTACTTGACCGAAGGAAGGTCCTTCACGCGGCCGCCACGAACGAGCACAACGCTGTGCTCCTGGAGGTTGTGGCCAATGCCTGGGATGTAGGCGGTGACTTCCATCTGGTTGGTGAGCTTCACGCGGGCGATCTTACGAAGAGCGGAGTTCGGCTTCTTCGGGGTCATGGTGCGCACGATCAAGCAGACACCACGCTTCATCGGGGCGCCCTCTGCGGACTCCTGACGCTGCTTAATGCCGTTCCAGTTCTTGCGGAACGCTGAAGCCTTGATCTTCGAGACCTTCGGCTTGCGACCCTTTCGAACGAGCTGACTAATCGTAGGCACGTTTTACGCGCGCTCCTTCTCTATTCGATTCCACTACTGGCGTGATGTCAGGGCGGGATTGCCCTTTGTGCACGGTCGCGGAGCGTAGCAGTCAAGCACGAAAGGTGTCAAAGCACCCCCTTGCGGGACGGCTGAGATCCGCCGTTAGGCTCCCCCCTCGTCGCCCTTTGGGGCCTCGGCGGCGTCCGCCAAGAAGGGGTTTGCCTCGGTTTCGCCCTCCGCTGCCGGCTTCTCCTCGGTGAGGAGGGCCACCAGCTGCGAGACGTCGTCCTGGCTCGCTCCACCCTCTTCGGACTCGAGGAAGACGTTGAAGTCGTCCTTGCCGAAGTCGGTTGGCAGGTCGCCACCGGCCAGGGCGGCCGCAGCACGAAGCTTCTCGGCCTCCTTGCGGGCGGCAACCTTGTCTGGGGCACCCGTACCGGCTGGGATGAGCTTGCCGATGATGACGTTCTCCTTGAGCCCCACGAGGTAATCGCGGGCACCGGTGATCGCCGCCTCGGTGAGCACGCGGGTCGTCTCCTGGAAGGAGGCTGCCGCGAGGAAGCTCTCCGTGTTCAGGGAGGCTTTTGTTACACCCAAGAGCTGCGGAGCCGCGGTTGCCGGCTCCCCGCCCTCGGCGAGGACTCGGGCGTTCTCACGCTCGAAGGCGAGACGGTCGGCGAGCTCGGTTGGGAGCATATGCGTGTCGCCTGGGTTGTCGACCCGCACCTTGCGCAGGAGCTGGCGGACGATGATCTCGATGTGCTTGTCGGAGATTGTTACACCCTGGCTTCGGTAGACCTTCTGGACCTCCTTGACGAGGTAGTTCTGCACCTCGGCTCGACCGCGAACCTCGAGGAGCTCCTGAGGGTCGAGCGGGCCATCGGTGAGCGGGTCGCCCGCGCGGACGCGGTGGCCACTCTTCACCAAGAGCTTTGCGTTGTGAGGGATTGGGTACTTCGATGCCGGGACAACGTCTTCGGCGCGAATCACGAGGCCGTCCGTTGACTTCACGAGGAGACCCTTCACCGGAGCGGTGAGGTCACCCGTCGTTGCCGAGGTACCGATGAGCTGGCCAGCCTCGACAAGATCACCCTCGCGTACGGTTAGCACTGCATCAATTGGCAAATCGAGTTCAATCTCGTACTTCTCGCTGTGAGTGACTTCCACGATGGTGCCCGCATCGCTGCGGATCACTTCGACAACGCCATCGATGCGGCTGATCTCGGCCTTACCCTTCGGCTTGCGTGCCTCAAAGAGCTCTTCGACGCGCGGCAGACCGGCAGTGATGTCGAGCCCGGCGACGCCGCCGGTGTGGAACGTGCGCATGGTGAGCTGTGTGCCCGGCTCGCCGATCGACTGCGCCGCCATGATGCCGACCGACTCGCCCATCTCAATGAGCTTGCCCGTGGCAAGGTTGCGGCCGTAGCAGGCTTGACAGACGCCAGCAGGGGCGACACAGGAGAGTGGCGAGCGTACGTCAACAACCTCAACCTTCGTGGCAGCGGCGATGCCCGCCGAATATGCCTCATTGATCTCTTCGCCGCGCATGATGGAGTGGCTCGCATCCAACTTGATCTCTTCCGCCGCAATGCGGCCGAGGAGTCGGCGCGCGAATGCGGCTCGCAGATCCTTCATGTCGGGATGGTCAGCGGCGATTGGCCATTCGGTGCCTGTGACGTCGGCCGTGTCGGCGAGCGTGATGTGCGTCGCCTCTGCAGTTCCGCAATCCTCGATGCGCACGATGACGTCCTGCGCCACGTCAACGAGACGGCGCGTGAGGTAGCCGGAGTCTGCGGTTCGGAGCGCCGTATCGGCAAGACCCTTACGCGCACCATGTGTGGAGATGAAGTACTCGAGCACCGTCATTCCCTCGCGGAAGTTTGACTTCACAGGGACGTCGATGATGCGGCCCGATGGGTCGGCCATGAGCCCGCGCATTGCGCCGAGCTGACCGATGTTGCCCTTGTTTCCACGGGCACCTGAGTTCGTCATCATGAGGAGTGGGTGGAACTGCGGATCGCGGCCGCCCTTCTTCGTGTTCAGCTCCTCCATCATGGCGGTGCCGATATCGCCGGTGGCCTTCTGCCAGACGCGGATCACGTTCTTGTAGCGCTCCTCGTCGGTGATGAGGCCCTGGGTGTACTGGTCACCAACCTTGGCGACATCCTTGTCGGCCTCGGCGATGATTGCCTTCTTCCCCTGCGCCATGGCGATGTCGAAGACAGAGATCGTCATTCCGCCGCGGGTTGCCGCCTCAAATCCAACCCGCTTGATGCCGTCGGCGAGGAGTGCGGTCTCGACCTTGCCGAGCAGCTGGAACGAGCGGCTGATCAACTCGCGAAGATCGGCGCGAGCCAGTGAGCGGTTCTCGAAACGAAGTCGGTCTGGCAAGATCTCGTTGAACTTCACGCGACCAATGGTGGTCTCGATGTGCTGGTCAACGAGCCCCTCGCTCTTCTCGTCCCACACCTTGGCAACCACGTCGATTGGTGCATGGATCGCGATCTGGCCGAGGTCATAGGCGAGGAGCGCTTCGGTCTCGTCGGAGAAGCGGCGTCGCTTGGCGCCGTCGGCCAAGGCTGTCTCCTGTGTCAGGTAGAAACAGCCGAGCACGATGTCCTGGGTCGGCGAAACGATTGGTGTGCCGTCGGCTGGCGACAAGAGGTTGTTCGATGAGAGCATCAGCTCGCGTGCCTCTTGCTGCGCCGCCTCGGAGAGCGGCACGTGGACCGCCATCTGGTCGCCGTCGAAGTCGGCGTTGAACGCCGTGCAGACGAGCGGGTGGATCCGGATTGCGGAACCCTCGACGAGCACCGGCATAAATGCCTGGATGCCGAGTCGGTGCAGGGTTGGCGCACGATTGAGCAGCACCGGGTGGTCCTTGATCACGTCGGCGAGCACCTCCCACACCACGTCGGTAGCGCGCTCGGTGAGGCGCTTGGCGCTCTTGATGTTATGCGCGTGGCCCAACTCAACAAGTTGGCGCATGACGAATGGCTTGAAGAGTTCGAGCGCCATCTTCTTTGGGATACCGCACTGGTGCAGTTTCAGCTCCGGGCCAACCACGATGACGGAGCGGCCCGAATAGTCGACGCGCTTGCCGAGAAGGTTCTGGCGGAATCGCCCCTGCTTCCCCTTGAGCATGTCGCTGAGCGACTTGAGTCGGTGATTGCCGGTGCCAGAGATGGCGCGCCCACGTCGGCCGTTGTCGATGAGGGCGTCGACCGCCTCCTGGAGCATGCGCTTCTCGTTGCGCACGATGATCTCAGGCGCACCGAGTTCGATCAGGCGCTTGAGGCGGTTGTTGCGGTTAATGACTCGACGATAGAGGTCGTTCAGGTCGGAGGTGGCGAAGCGACCACCGTCAAGCTGCACCATTGGACGCAGATCTGGTGGGATCACCGGAAGGACCGACATGATCATCCACTCTGGTCGTGCACCGGAGCGACGGAAGGCTTCAAGGAGGCGGAGTCGCTTGATCGCCTTCTTGCGGCGCATGCCGGCGGTGTTGCGCACTTCAACGGCGAGCTCCTTGGATTCGGCGTCAAGGTCCATGCGCTCGATAAGTTCGCGGACCGCCTCGGCACCCATGCCGGCGCGGAAGATGCGCGCGCCACGTGGCCGCTCACTGCCAAACTTGGCGTCGAGGGTACGGAAGCTGTCGAGCTCGTCTTCACGGCCGATTTCTGGAAGCAGCTGGAATGCCTTCAAGCTGAGCAGCGCCTTCTTCTCCTTGGCAATCTCTTCCTTGCGGCTTTGTGCAGAAGTCTTAGCGTTGGCGCGCAGTGCGCCGACTTCGCCCTCGGCGAGCGCCTTCAGGTCGGCCTTCTTCTGCTCCCCCTCCTTGGCGATCGACTCCTTGAGTGCGGTGAAGTTCTGCTCGTCGTCGATGGAAGCCTGGGTCAGCACGGCGCGAAGTCGCGCCTTCCCCTCTTTGCCGCCGAGTGCGCCGTCGGCGACGATTATTTCTGCGGTGGTATCAAAGACGATGGCGCCGTCGGCCTTCTCTTCGCCGAGATCGTTGATCGCGCGCTCGGTGACCTGTGCCGCCTCGCCCATCGCCTGGGCGCGCTCCGCGCGGTCCGATTCAACCTGCTCAAGCCGAGCGCGAACTTCACGCTCGAGCTCGGTGAGCTGGCGCTTCAGTCGTGCATTGATCTCGCTCTCCTCTTCGGCCGTTGCGCCACCGCCACGTCCAGCGAGCTCGTCGTCGAGACCCTTCAGGGCCTCCTTGCGTGCCTCTTCGTCAACGCTTGTGACGATGTACTGCGCGAAGTAGAGAACTTTCTCAAGGTTGCGCGGTGAGATCTCCAGGAGGGTGGCCAAGCGGCTCGGGGTCCCCTTGAAGTACCAGATGTGCGACACCGGGCTCGCCAATTGAATATGGCCCATCCGCTCACGGCGCACCTTGCTGCGTGTGACTTCAACGCCGCACTTGTCGCAGATGATGCCCTTATAGCGAATGCGCTTGTACTTTCCGCAGTAGCACTCCCAGTCGCGCGTTGGCCCGAAGATGCGCTCGTCGAAGAGGCCGTCCTTCTCTGGCTTCAGCGTGCGGTAATTGATCGTCTCAGGCTTCGTGACCTCGCCCTTCGACCAGCCGCGGATCTGCTCAGGGCTCGCCAGCGCTACGCGAATCGAATCGAAATTATTTACTTCAACCATGGTCTCTCCTCGCCCCTACGCCGCGCTCAATTGTCTTCGAAGCCAGAGAGGTTGATCCCGAGGTTCGGCGTGGCGTAGCCAGCCGGATCCTCGAGCAGATCAATGGTCCCATCGTCTTTATTCAAGATGTCGACACTGATGCCAAGGCTCTGGAACTCCTTTACGAGCACCTTGAACGACTCAGGCACACCTGGCGCCTGAATGCGCTCGCCCTTGACGATCGCCTCGTATGCCTGCACGCGGCCGACAACGTCGTCGGACTTCACCGTGAGAATCTCCTGCAGAATGTTTGCGGCGCCATAGGCATAGAGAGCCCAGACCTCCATCTCGCCGAAACGCTGGCCGCCGAACTGGGCTTTGCCGCCGAGTGGCTGCTGCGTAATCAGGCTGTATGGACCGGTCGAGCGCGCATGGATCTTGTCTTCAACAAGGTGGTGCAGCTTCAGCATGTAAGTGATCCCGACCGTGATCGGGCGATCAAATTCCTTGCCACTCTTGCCGTCACGCAAAGTGATCTTGCCGTCAGATGGCAGGCCTGCAGCCTCTAGCTCCGCGATGATGTTCTCTTCGGTGGCGCCGTCAAAGACTGGCGTCGCCCCCTTCAGGTTCTGCTTCGCAAGAGCCCAGCCTAGGTGCGTCTCGAGGAGCTGGCCGATGTTCATGCGGCTCGGCACGCCGAGCGGGTTGAGAATGATGTCGACTGGGGTGCCGTCTGGCAGGTAGGGCATGTCTTCGACCGGCAGGATGCGCGAAACGACGCCCTTGTTGCCGTGTCGGCCAGCCATCTTGTCGCCGACCGAGATCTTGCGCTTCTGAGCAATGGAGACGCGCACCAGCTGGTTCACGCCTGGGGCGAGGTCAACCTCTTGACGGTTGAACTCGCGCACTTCGACAACGGTGCCGCGCTCGCCGTGTGGGAGTCGCAGCGAGGAGTCCTTCACCTCGCGCGCCTTCTCGCCGAAGATCGCGCGGAGGAGTCGCTCTTCAGCGGTGACCTCAGTCTCACCCTTCGGCGTGATCTTGCCGACCAGGATGTCGCCAGGGCGCACATCGGCGCCCACGCTGATGATGCCGCGTTCGTCGAGACTCGCGAGGAGCTCCTCAGGAACGTTGGCGATGTCGCGCGTGATCTCTTCTGGCCCGAGCTTAGTGTCGCGTGCCTCGATCTCGTGCTTCTCAATGTGGATTGAGGTAAAGACGTCCTCGCGCACGAGTCGCTCGCTGATGATGATGGCATCTTCGTAATTCGCCCCCTCCCACGACATGTAGGCGACGACGATGTTCTGGCCGAGGGCAAGCTCGCCCCCTTCGGTCGACATGGAGTCGGCGATCACCTGACCCGGCTTCACACGATCGCCAACCTCAACCGCTGGGCGGTGGTTCAAGCAGGTCCCCTGGTTTGATCGCACGAACTTCAGGAGTGGGTAGTGATCGAAATCCTTCTTATTTGCCGCATCGTCTGGCTCAACCACGATCAGGTCGGCGGCAACGGATGTGACAACACCTGGGCGGCGCGCAATGACCACCTGGCCGGAGTCGCGCGCGGCCCGACCCTCAACACCGGTGCCAACAACTGGAGCGTGAGGCTGTAGGAGCGGAACCGCCTGGCGCATCATGTTCGAACCCATCAGGGCGCGGTTTGCGTCGTCATGCTCAAGGAACGGAATGAGCGCGGTGGCCACGGAGACCACCTGCTTTGGCGATACGTCCATGAAGTCAACGCGCGTTGGCTCAACGAGCTCGAATCCATCGCCCTTACGGCAGTAGATGCGCTCGCCTACAAGGTGCGAGTTGCTATCGAGCTCGGCGTTCGCCTGGGCGATCGCGTAGCGCTCCTCTTCGTCGGCGGCGAGATAGATCACGTCGGTCGTGACGCGACCCTCCTTGACGCGGCGGTATGGCGACTCAATGAAGCCGAGCTCGTTGACGCGGCCGAAGGTTGCGAGCGAGCCGATCAGGCCGATGTTCGGGCCTTCTGGCGTCTCAATTGGGCAGATGCGGCCGTAGTGGCTGTGGTGGACGTCGCGAACGTCGAAGCCGGCGCGCTCTCGCGAGAGTCCGCCTGGTCCGAGGGCCGAGAGGCGTCGCTTGCTGGTGAGTTCGGCGAGTGGGTTGGTCTGATCCATGAACTGGCTCAGCTGCGAGCCGCCGAAGAACTCCTTCATTGCGGCCACAACTGGGCGCACGTTGACTAGCGCACTTGGCGTTGCCTTATCGTCTTCCTGAATCGTCATCCGCTCCTTGATGACGCGCTCCATGCGCAGGAGGCCGACGCGGAAGGCGTTCATGATCAACTCGCCATTAGCGCGCACGCGGCGGTTGCCAAGGTGGTCTGTCACGTCACGATGTGCACCACCCTCGTTTGCGAGGATCAGGTGACCAACAATTGCGGCGAGGTCTTCGCGGGTGAGCGTGCGCACCTCTGGACCTGGAAGCTCGATGCCCATGCGCTCTGCCGTCTCGCTGAGGCGCTGGGTGAACTTGTAGCGACCGACCCGACCCAAGTCATAACGTCGCCCATTGAAGAAGAGGTTCTCAACGAGCGATCGTGCGTTGTCGCCCGTTGGTGGATCGCCAGGTCGCAGTCGCTTGTACACCTCAACGAGCGCCTCGCTGCGCGTTGCGGTGCCATCCTTCTCGAGCGTGTTTGCAAGATACGGATGCTCAGGATTGCTGGTGAGTCGTGAGAAGAGTCCGGCGATCTCATCATTGGTCTCGTAGCCAACGGCGCGAAGCAACGACGTGGCGGCAATCTTGCGCTTGCGATCAACCTTGACGTAGAGCTGATCCTTGCCGCTCGTCTCGAACTCGAGCCATGCGCCGCGATTTGGAATGACCTTCGCCGACCAGAGGCCGCGACCCGAAACAGCATCAACTGTGTCGGTGTAGAAGACACCAGGCGAGCGCACGAGCTGCGAAACAACAACGCGCTCCGCGCCGTTGATGATGAACGTGCCCTGTGTGGTCATCCATGGGAAGTCGCCCATGTAGATCTGTTGACGACGGATCTCACCAGTCTCAAGAACCTTCAACTCCGCATTCACCATCAGTGGGCGGGCGTACGTGAGGTCCTTTGCGCGGGCGTCATCTTCGGTGACCTTCACGTCCTTGAACTCATAGTCGAGGAAGTTCAGCTCCAGGCGCTTGCCGGTGAAGTCACGGATTGGGCTGATCTCTTCAAGGAGTTCAGCGAGGAAGGTCTTTGTGCCCTTTGGCAGCGGTGTCGCGCCAGGGATCCACTCAGGGCCGACAAATGCGGCGAATGAGTTAGTCTGTAGGTCAATGAGGTTTGGAATTTCGAGAATTTCAGGGATGCGCGAATAGAACTTGCGGCCGCCGATGGCGTTGGCACTAGCTGCGGTACGAGTTACCATGCGGCGGCTCCTTCGTCGATCCTGGACGCTCGGCGATATTGACGCTGTTAAGTGGTCGCCCAAGGGCGAAAGGAGATACTAGACCCCACAGCCAAACCTGGCAAGCGGGGCATCCTGGAGCTCCTCCAGGGAGGGGGTGGCGCTCCCCCCGTCCCAAGCTGGGGCGGGGGGTATTCGCCAGATTGTTACTTGATCTCGACCTTGGCGCCAACCTCGGCGAGCGCGGCGGCGATCTTCTCGGCGTCGGCCTGGGAGATCCCCTCCTTGACGGCCTTCGGAGCGGCGTCCACCAGGTCCTTCGCCTCCTTGAGCCCGAGACCGGTGAGCTCACGCACCACCTTGATGACCTGAATCTTGTTTGCGCCGACCTCTGAAAGGATGGCCGAGACAGAGTCGCTGCCAGCGGCCTCACCACCTGCTGCGGCGCCACCGGCGACTGGAGCGGCGGCGACGGCGACTGGAGCGGCGGCGCTAACGCCGAACTTCTCCTCGAACGCCTTCACGAACTCGGAAAGCTCTAGGACGGTCATCTCGCTGACGGCCTCGAGCATCTGATCGGTAGTGAGCTTCGACATGGTTCTCTCCTTCTTCAGCCCAGATGGGCTGTATTGTTACAAAATGGACCGGACTACCGGCGGTTAGGCCCCTTCGGACTCGCGCTTCGTCTTCAGCCCACCGAGGGCGTAGCCCAGCTTCTGCAGCGGAGCGTTGAAGAGGAAGGCGAGCTTCTGGACCGGTGCCTGGAAGGCTCCAGCCACCGTGGCCAAGAGCACTTCGCGGCTTGGGAGCTTCGAGAGCGCCGTCAACTGGGCGAGGTCGAGAATCGACGTCCCCAGGATGGCCCCCCTGACCTCGGCGGCTGGGTAGGCCTTTAGGGCCGCCAGCACCGACTTAGCCAAAACCGCCTCGTCTCCGGTACCGAAGGCAATCGCCGTCGGCCCGAGGAGTTGTGACGGAAGGGTGGCGTTCCCCGCCTCGCTTGCGGCGACACGCATCAGGCGGTTCTTCACCACCCGGTACGTGATCCCCAGCGGCCGAAGCGTGTTACGGACGGCGGCGAAATCCGACACCGTAAGTCCTCGGTACGAGGTAAGGATGAGCCCACGGCTCTTCGACAGCTCGTTTGCGAGCGAATCGATCGTGCTGCGCTTCTTCTGCGTTGGCACGGTTCCTCCTTCTCTGGACGCACGGGCCGGTGCGTCTCGGCGGATGCAGCTGGCACCCCTGCAACTCTTCGCGTCACAGGGGGTCGCGCGTTCCGCGAGAAACCCTCTGCCTCAGCATGCCCACTCGTTGGTCGACCTTGCGGTTGACCTCTGAGTGGCTTAAGTCCCCTGCCTCGCGGCGGGGGTCACAGGCCCTCTTCGGCGAATCGTCGTATTTCGTCTCCCGAGCGTCTCCACTCGGGCGCTACTATTGTCTGCCGGCCAACCGGGCCGACGCGGATGGGGAGTCTACCCCGCGACCGCCAGTAGTGCTGGCACGTCAACGGCAACACCAGGCCCCATGGAGGCTGAGATGCTGACGCCCTTGATGAAGGTGCCCTTCAGCCCTGTTGGCTTTGAGCGGTTCACCGCGTCGAGCAGGGTCGCCAGGTTTCCGACGATCTGCGCTTCGCTGAAGCTCGCCTTGGCGAAGCCGAGGTGGATGATCGCGGCCTTGTCGACCTTGAACTCCACGCGGCCCGACTTCAACTCGGCGATGGTGCGCTCGAGGTCGTTGGTGATCGTGCCGGCCTTCGGGTTCGGCATCAGGCCCTTGCGGCCAAGCACCTTACCGAGCTTACCGACCTGACCCATCATGTCTGGCGTTGCAATGGCAACGTCGAAGTCGCTCCAGCCGCCGTCAACCTTAGCGATCAGATCGGCGGCGCCGACCTCATCTGCGCCGGCCTTCGTCGCCTCGTTCGCCTTCTCGCCCTGGGCGAAGACGGCGATACGTACGCGCTTTCCGGTGCCGTGTGGGAGGCCGATGGTGCCACGCACCATCTCATCGGACTGCCGTGGGTCGACACCGAGGCGAATGTGTACCTCGATCGTCTGGTCGAACTTCGCGGTCGCGGTTTTCTTCACCAGGGCAGCGGCCTCGGTTGGCTCGTACTGCTTCTCTGGATCGACCAACTTTGCCGCTTCGATGTAACGCTTACCGTGCTTTGCCATTTTGCTTCCTCCTTGTCGGCCGCTTGGCGGCCTCCCCCTTCACCGCGGGGTTGCGGCGATCGTCAGGCGACGACCTCTACTCCCATGGACTTTGCTGATCCCTCGATCATCTTGCAGGCTGCCTCAATCGTTGGAGCGTTCAAGTCAGCCATCTTCTTGGTTGCAATCTCTTGCACCTGTGCGCGCGTGATCTTGCCAACGTTGCCCGCCTTGTGATCACCAGCGCCCTTCTCAATGCCCGCCGCCTTGCGAATCATGTCCGCAGCCGGTGGCGTCTTAAGTACGAAGGTGAACGAGCGATCCTCGAAGATCGTGATAACGGCAGGAATAACCTCGCCCTTGCGGTCGGCGGTCTTCTCGTTATACGACTTCGTGAACTCGACGATGTTGATGCCGTGAGGCCCGAGGGCCGTACCGACAGGTGGCGCTGGAGTTGCCCCGCCCGCGGGGAGCTGCAGCGTGACGGTTGCGCGAATCTTCTGTGCCATGGTGCGCTCCTCTCTACTCTCGGATTACAGCTTCGACACTTGGAGCAGGTCGAGTTCCACAGGCGTCTCGCGCCCGAAGATCGAGACCAACACCTTGACCTTGCTTCGCTCTGGGTCGATATCTTCGACCGTGCCAACGAAGTCTGAGAATGGGCCGTCGTTCACCCGGACCGACTGGCCCTTGACAAAGGCGACCTTGACCGTTGGCGCCTGGCCGACGCCGAGCTGTCGCAGGATCTGCTTCACCTCGGTCTCGGTGAGCGGCACTGGGTCGGCCTTCATGCCAGGGATGGCGGAGCCGCCGACAAAGCTCGTGACGCCCGGCGTGTTGCGCACGACGTACCAGCTCTCCGGCTCCATGATCATGTCGACGAGCACGTAGCCCGGGTAGATCTTCTTCTGCACGGTCGTACGCACGCCGCTGCGAATGACGATCTCGTCTTCCATCGGCACAACGACCTGGAAGATGCGGTCCGACATATCCATCGACTCAATGCGGTGTTCGAGGTTCGCCTTCACCTTGTTCTCAAATCCTGAGTAGGTGTGGATGGCGTACCAGTGTCGCTTCGCTGTTGGCGCCGGCTTCTCAGCGGCGGCGCTTCCGGTCTCGGGGCTCAGTGCATCAGTCACAGGTTTCTCCTCGTAGTCCAGATACTCAGGCGGGGTTGATCAGCTTGAGGATTTCGGTAAAGAGCAGGTCCCAGAAGGCGATGTAGAAGCCAACGACCAGCGAGGCGACGAAGACGAGCAGGGTCAGCACGCGGACCTGTGCGCTCGTTGGCCATGCCACCTTGCGCAGTTCCGAGATCGCCTCCGAGAAGAACTTTCGGATTCGCTTCACGCTCGTTTGCTCCTTCGCTTCACTTCACTCCCTCTGCGGCCGTAGCCGAGAGGCTGGCAGGGGCGGCCGGACTCGAACCGACAACAACCGGTTTTGGAGACCGGGACTCTACCAATTGAGCTACGCCCCTACTGATGCTCTCCTTGCTCCTGACCTACTTCGTCTCGCGATGCATGCGCTGCACGCGACATCGCGGGCAGTACTTCATCAGCTCAAGACGATTCGGATCATTGCGCTTGTTCTTACGCGTCGTGTACGTGCGCTCCTTGCACTCCGTGCACGCGAGTTGCAGCGTGGGTCGGTTCTCTGCCTTCGCCATCTGCTACTCGGTGATCTTCGTGATCGAGCCGGCGCCAACGGTGCGG
>NZ_JBBAWK010000020.1:0-14832 GCF_040397215.1 Candidatus Limnocylindrus sp. | reverse complement strand
GGCGCGAGCGGCACAAGGATCAAACCAAAGCCCACGATCGCCAAGCTGACGGAGATCGCTCGCCCAACGCCGAGGAGTCGAGAGATCCGTTCGGTCAGCGCTCCGCCAAGGAAGGCGGCGATACCGCCAGTTGCGATCACCAGGCCAATCGCCTCTGGACCGAGCCCAAGCCCATTCGTGAGGTAGAGCAGGTATGAGGAGCGGAAGAGTCCGAAATAGAGCCCGATCACAAACGTCGCGATGAGGAGCGGTCGCATGAGCACCACGGACCACGTTTTCTGCAGGCCATCAACGAGCTCGCGGCGGAAGCTCCGCCGTGCAGATTCTGGCGGCAGTTTTGGTTCCGCCACACGAAGGAACCCAATCAGCACCGCCGAAACGATGTAGGTTGCAGCATCGATGCCGATGGCGGTTGGACCGCCGAATGCACCGATCAAGAGTCCGGCAGAGCCGAACCCGAAGAATTCAGCGGCGCCACGGATGGCCATCGTGCGAGCGAGAACAGCGCGCAGCGAGGGCGAGTTCACTAGTCCAGCAACGTAACTGCGTTCGGCGATTTCAAACGTTGTGGTGCACATGCCGCTGAGTGCACTGACGGCAATCAGGTGGGGGAGGGTTACCCCGCCGAAGAGGCCAGCAGCGAGCGGGATTGATCCGAGCAGCAGCGCGCGCAGTAGGTCGGTGCCGATAAGGACAGGCTTGCGGGGGAGTCGGTCGATCCACACCCCTGCGAACTGGCTCACGACCG
The DNA here is from genome assembly GCF_040397215.1 of Candidatus Limnocylindrus sp. Classification (NCBI taxonomy): domain Bacteria; kingdom Bacillati; phylum Chloroflexota; class Candidatus Limnocylindria; order Candidatus Limnocylindrales; family Candidatus Limnocylindraceae; genus Candidatus Limnocylindrus; species Candidatus Limnocylindrus sp. Next base: position 14,084 of record NZ_JBBAWK010000020.1, on the reverse strand, counting down.
CGCCCGCAATCAGATCGACAGCGGCGAGGGCGGCCGCCTCAGCGGCGTTGATGCCAAGGCCGAGAATGGCGAGGAGAGGGAGGGCGGCTCTAGTGATGAATGAGCCGTAGGTCGAAATAGCCTGCGCGCTGATCAGCACGTTCACGTCGCTCCGCACGAGCGGGGTTAGATCCTGGAGGCCACCCTGCCTCTTGGGCGTACCTTTTCGAGCTCTCATCGCGCGAGCGTACACTCTGGGCATGTTTGACGCGCTCGGTAGCAGTCTTCGGGCCTCACTCCGCCGCCTTACGGGGAGTGGGCGAATCAGTGCCGCCGACCTTGAGGCCGGCCTTGCCGATATTCGCGCCTCCCTGGTCGGCGCAGATGTTGCGATGCCCGTCGTTGCGCAGCTGTTGGAGCGGATCGGTGAGCGCGCACGCGAGAGTGAGATCGTCGGCGGCCTCGGCGCTGGTGAGCGCATGCTGGGAATCTTGCACAGCGCGCTGACGGAGACACTGGGTGGCTCTGGTCGCGACCTCGACCTGCGCGAGCGACCAGCCACCATCCTTCTACTCGGCTTGCAAGGTGCGGGTAAAACAACAACGGCGGCAAAGCTTGCCTACCGCTTGGCGAAAGATGGTCGACGTCCGCTGCTCGTCGCCGCCGACCCACGTCGACCGGCAGCGGCAGAGCAGCTCGCAACCTTGGCCGCTGCAATCAAGGTGCCAATGCATCGCGAACCACTCGGTACGCCAGTGGCAGAGATCGGAACGCGTGCCATCGCTGCAGCCCGACGCCTCGGCCTTGACGTGGTGATCATCGACAGCTCAGGGCGCACCACCCTTGACGACGAGCTCCTGGAGGAGTTGCGCGACCTTCGTGACGCGACGAAGCCGCGTGAGCGGCTCTTGGTTCTCGACGCGGCCACCGGTCAGTCAGCCCTGGCGATCGCTGAAGGATTTAAAGCGGCGGCCGAGCCGACGGGACTCATCCTCTCCAAACTTGACGGCGATGCGCGCGGTGGCGCCGCGCTCTCCATTGCCGGCGGTGCAGGAATTCCGGTCGTCTATGTGGGCACCGGCGAGCGCTCCGATGCGCTGGAGCGTTTCTATCCCGAGCGCATCGCCAACCGCATTCTCGACATGGGCGACCTTGCAACGCTGGCCGAGCGCGTCCGAGACGCCGAGGTTGGGCCGCTCGCGGCGCCAGATGCCGAGGTCCGCGCGAAGGCGGTAGAGGCTCGTGCACTGCGTGGTGGGATGACCTTCGACGATCTTCTCGGCCAGCTCCGCCAAATGTCATCGCTCGGGCCGATCGGCCAGGTGGTCAAGATGATCCCTGGGATGGGCGGGATGGCCGAGCAGGCCGAGGCCGCCGTCGCCAGCGGTGAACTGAAGCGCACGGAGGCGATCATCCTCTCGATGACCCCTTCCGAACGGCGTGACCCAGCCCTCTTGACCCTGCCGCGGCGCCGACGCATTGCCGCAGGGGCCGGACGAGCCATTGAGGAGGTCAATCGGCTGGTGAAACGACTTGAGGAGATGCGCACTCTGATGCGACGTGCCGGTGGCGGAGACCCGGGCCGGCTGATGGGCGGCGGCGCAGGCCTCCCTGGCAAGCACGCGGGCGGGCGGATCCCTGCGAAGGCGGCGAAGCGTGAAAAGCGGGCGAAAAAGGGTGGCAAACGGCGCTAGTCCACGGGGAGGGATGCGCCCGAGCCGCTGAGCGGCTAGGATTCACGGTCTGACCCCCTGGCAACGCCAGGACCACCAGCCGCACCGTAAGGGGCGGCGCCTCGGAGGATGCATCAGGGATGAGTGTTCGGATCCGTTTGACCCGCGTGGGCGCATCTAAGCAGCCATCGTATCGTGTGGTTGCCACTGATCGGCGTTCGCCACGCGATGGTCGCTCACTCGAAATTCTCGGCCACTACAACCCACGCACCGAGCCAATGACGCTGGTGCTTGATCTCGCCAAGGTTGATGCCTGGATCGCCAAGGGCGCACAGCCATCTGACGTTGTCGGCAAGTTGATCACCAAGGCGCGCGCCGGCGGGATTGCCATGGGCGGCAAGACGTTGGAGAAGGCTGCAACGCCGGGCTACACCAAGCCTGGGACGCGGCCAGTTGTCGAAGAGCCAACGGTGGTCGTTGAGGCTGCGCCAGAGGCCGCTGTTGAGGCGACCGCTGATGCAGTAGCCCCTGAGGCCGCTCCGGCCGAAGATGCACCTGTCGTCGACGCTGCACCTGTCGTCGAAGCTGCACCTGTAGTCGAAGCTGCACCCGTAGTCGAAGCTGCACCAGTAGAGGAAGTCGCGGCTCTTGAGGCTGCACCAGTTGTCGAAGAGGCACCAGCAGAGGCGGCACCTGCCGCCGAGGAGGCGTAAGTGGCAGCAGCGCAACTTGTTGAATATGTCGCAAAGTCCCTTGCCGATAATCCAGACGGTGTCAGCGTTGAGGTCGAAGAGGATGGCGACTCCATCATCTTGCGCCTTCTCGTTGATGAAGAGGACATGGGCCGAGTCATCGGGCGCAACGGCAGCATTGCCAAGGCGATGCGCAGCCTGTTGAAGGTCGTTTCAAATCGCACCGGAGAGAACTACGTCCTCGAAATTGGCTGATGCAACGACGGACCTGCGCGTTGCGCAGGTGCGCGGCGTTCGCGGTCTTGATGGCACCCTTCGCCTCGAGGTCCTGACCGACCTTCCCGAGCAGCGCTTTCTTCCTGGTGCTCGTCTCTCTGTTGAAGGCTCTGAGCGCGTCCTCACAATCCTCGAGGTAACCCCTAGCTCCCCAGGCCTCTTTATTCGCGTCGGTGAGGTGCAGAGTCGGTTGGCGGGCGAACGACTTGTTGGTGCCTACCTCACGATCCCAGCTGCACAGGTGCAGATCCCACCAGACCGCGTGCTCTGGGACGAGGTGATTGGGGTGACGGTGCGAGACCCGCAAGGTGAAATCATCGGTGAAGTTCATGATCTCTATCGCGCAGGCGGCGCCGAGGTGTATGTCGTGCGAACGCCAGATGGGGGAGAGATTGACCTGCCCGCCGTTGCGTCGGTGATCGTGGAGTTCGCGCCACGCGAAGGGCGCATCATTGCCGATCTCACCGGGTCAGAGCTCACCGTTCGCGCGGCAAAGCCGATTCGTCGGCGCGGACCACAGAAGACGCCAGGCAGCGTCGCCTCGCTGCGTGCCGCAAAGGCATCACGCCGGCCGAAGCAGCGCGCTGCGAAGCGTCTGGAAGGTGACGCATGAGTGGCGAGGTGCGCGCCGCACTGAAGATTGATGTGGTCTCACTCTTCCCAGAAACGATCATGTCGGCCCTCTCCGCCAGCATTCCAGCGCGCGCCCTTGAGCGCGGCCTGGCAACCCTCACCTGCCACGATCTACGCACGTGGGGGATCGGGAAGCACCGCTCGGTGGACGATGAGCCGTATGGCGGCGGGGCGGGGATGCTCTTGCGGCCAGAACCGCTGGTTGAGGCGATCGATGCGCTGCGCGGCCCAGACTCAACCGTGATCCTCTTTGATGCGGGCGGCGAACGCCTGCGGCAGCCGCGCGTTCGAGCGTTGGCGGCAGCCTCGCATCTGATCATCATCTGCGGTCGCTATGAAGGGGTGGATGACCGCGTCCGCGCCTTTGTAGATCTCGAACTGAGCATCGGCGATTTCGTCCTCTCCGGTGGTGAGCCGGCGGCGATCGTTCTTTGTGACGCAATCCTGCGTCTCGTGCCTGGCGCGATTGATGCCGCGTCGCTCGCCGAGGAGTCGTTCTCCGGGGAGCTTCTGGAGTACCCCCAGTTCACCCGCCCCGCCGAATTCCGTGGGGTCGGGGTCCCCGAGATCCTCCTCTCAGGGAACCACGCTGGGGTAGCCGCCTGGCGCCACGAGGAGGCGGTTCGCCGTACCCAGCGCCAGCGCCCTGACCTTGCCAAGCCTGTGAAGGGGAGCGAGGGGTCGTAAGGGGAGGCCCCAGAAGGGCTGTGCTATTCTCACCGCCCGCGCCGACAGGTTCTGTCGGCCACCACGGAGACTAATTATGGATCTGATCCGCACGCTGACCAACGCCCAGATGAAGAGCGATCTCCCGGAGATCAAGACTGGCGACACCGTCAAGGTGTCGGCAAAGGTCGTTGAAGGGAACCGAGAGCGCATTCAGGTATTCGAGGGCACCGTCATGCGCCTGCGCGGCGGCGGACTCGGCTTGAACATCACCGTTCGACGAATCGCCTCAGGCGTTGGCGTCGAGCGAACCTTCAAGGTGCACAGCCCACGCATCGAGAAGATCGAAGTGGTCCGACACGGTGTGTCCAACCGGGCCCAGCTCTACTTCCTCCGCGATCGCGTTGGCAAGCAGTCGTCGCTCCGTGAGCGCCGCGATAGCGCCACCGACATTGCCAAGAACCAGGTCAAGGCCGCCGCAAAGAAAGCCGTGAAAGACGAAGCTGACGCCGTGATCGCCGCATCTGCCGCAGTCGTTGCAGCGGAAGAGGCGGCAGTAGCCGCTACCGCCGCCGCAGCCGTTGCTGCTGAAGAGGCCGCCGCCGCTGCAACTGCAGCCGAGGTCGTTGCTGAAGCTCCAGTCATTGAGGCGCCAGTCGCTGAAGCGACCGAAGTGAACGCTGAAGTCGCCACCGAAGAGAGCGCCCCTGCGGAGGCGCCAGTCGCTGAGGAGACGGAGAAGGCTCCGGAGTGAGCGACCTGCGGCCCAAGAGTGGCCGCACACTGCCAACTCGCGAACTTGAGCTACGCCACGGTCATCCTGAACGTGCCGTCATCGGCATTGATGAGGTTGGCCTCGCCCCGCTCGCTGGACCTGTCGTCGCCTGCGCCATCCTGATGCCTGCAGGGGATCCGATCCCAGGCGTTCGCGATTCGAAGATGCTGACGCCAGCGCGCCGCGTCGTGCTCGCGCAGCAGATCCGAGACGTTGCGCTCGCCATCGGTATCGGCGCCGCTTCAGCACGAGAGGTAGAACGCATCAACCCCCGCGCAGCATCGCATCGCGCGATGGCTCGTGCCGTAGCACAACTCTCTCGCAGAAGGGGGGCGGCGCCAGACTTTGCCCTCGTCGATGGGAGTAGCGCGCGCGAACTCCGCGACCTGATCGGACCACATGCGACGGTCGTTCGCGGCGATCAGTCGGTCTATGCGATCGCCTGTGCCTCCATCGTTGCGAAGGTGCTTCGCGACAAGCTCATGGCCGAGCTCGCACTGCGCTACCCCGGATACGGCTGGGAATCGAATATGGGCTATCCAGCCCCCGCACACCTTGCAGCGCTCGATGCGCTCGGCGTGACACCGCATCATCGCCGCACCTATGCGCCTGTCGCAGCACGTCTCGGACTGCCGCCTCGAGGCTAAATCTAGGGAGTACGCGATGGGTGCGCGGCTGGCCTGAACATGTCGAAGTGGCAGTCAGCAGTGCGCAGCGTGCAATCGTCGGTCGTGAGGCCGAAGCTCTTGCGGCGCGATCCCTGGCTCGCAGCGGCTGGGTGATCCTTTCGCGCGACCTGCGACTAGGGCGACTTGAGGTAGACCTGCTCGCGCGTGACCCGCGCGGCCTCCTCGTTGCCATCGAGGTGCGGCGCCGTGGCGCCGTGGGTGCCGCCTCGCCGTCAGAGCTCCTGGGGGCACGCAAGATGCGGGCACTGCGGCGGCAGCGTGCCCACCTCCCAGAGGGGTGCCGCATCGACCTCCTCCTCGTGCTCGGCAGCCCCGGGCGCGAACGGCTCCGCCTCGTTCGCGGGGTCGCCTAGAGGCTCGGCGCCCCGTGCTAGGATTCCGTAGCGTTCGAATCGGACGTCCGCCCCCGCAAGGGGACGAAATACGCACGCGGAACAAGACGCCTCACTACGGTGGCCCTCCGGGGTCGTGACGGCGCCCCGCGGTGGAATAACCGTGCAAGGAGAACTATGGCACCAGTAACGATGCGCGACCTCCTCGAGGTCGGAGCCCACTTCGGGCACCAGACACGCCGATGGAATCCCAAGATGGCGCCGTTTATCTACGCGCAGCGCAACGGGATCCACATCCTCGACCTCGCCAAGAGTGCGAAGCACCTGCAGATTGCCCTCGACGCTGTGCGCGACGCGAGCGCAAACGGGGAGACCATTCTCTTCGTCGGCACCAAGAAGCAGGCGCAGGCTCCGATTCAGGAGGAGGCGACCCGTGCCGGCCAGCCATACGTGATCAAGCGCTGGCTCGGCGGCATGCTCACCAACTTCATGACGATTCGTAAGCGCCTCACCCTTATGGAGCAGCTTGAGGCTCGAGAGCAGGCTGGCGAGTTCGCCATCATGTCGAAGAAAGAGGCGTCCAAGCTTGGCGACAAGCTGGAGAAGCTGCGCGGAGCGCTCGGCGGCATGCGCCGTCTGCGCAAGGCTCCAGGCATGGTCTTCATCATTGACCCAAGCCGCGAGACCCTCGCCGCGATTGAAGCGAACAAGCTCGGGATCCCTGTTGTCGGCACCGCCGACACCAACGTCAATCCCGATCTACTCACTTATCCGATCCCAGTAAACGACGACGCGATCAAGTGCATTCGCTTGATCTGCACCGCCGTTGCTGATGCGGTGATCGAAGGCGCTGCTATTCGCGCCGCACGTTTGCCTGAACTTGAGGCCCAAGAGGCCGCAGCAGCAGCTGCTGAGAACGCGGCAGATGCACCTGAGGCTTCAGATGTGCAAGACGACCTCGTTGCTGCGCTGAGTGCCACCGGCACGCTGAGCTTCTCGCCTGACGAGGAGCCAACGCCCGCCGTCGACACCATCCCAGCAGTGTAAGGAGGTCACCATGGCGATTAGCGCAGAGGCGGTACGAGACCTACGCGAGCGCACAGGCGCTGGGATGATGGATTGCAAGCGCGCACTCGAAGAGTGCGGCGGTGATGTTGAGAAGGCCGTACTCGCACTTCGTGAGGCTGGCCTTGCCGCTGCCGCGAAGAAGGCAGGCCGAGATGCACGTGAGGGACTCGTCTCTTCGTACATCCACACCGGTGGCCGTGTCGGCGTGCTTCTTGAAATCAATTGCGAGACGGACTTCGTGGCGCGCAATGAGCAGTTTCAGAAGTTGGTAAAAGATATTTCGATGCAGATCGCAGGCCTTCATCCGCTCTATGTCAGCCAGGACCAGATCCCTGTCGCCGCACTTGAGGCGAAGCGCGCCGCCCTCCTTGAGGATGAGGCGTTAGCCAAGAAGCCAGAGGCGATGCGGGCGCAGATCGTTGAGGGCCAACTCCGCAAGTGGTTCGAAGAGGTCTGCCTTCTCGATCAGCCGTTCCGCGACGGTGATGAGACCGTTGCTCAGCTGATTACGAACGCGATTGCCACGATTGGTGAGAACATCCGAGTACGGCGCTTCGTGCGCTACGCACTCGGCGAGGAGCTGTAGGCCCCACATGATTGGGGCGGTGGAGGCGGCATGACCGAAACCACACGCTATCAGCGAATTCTGTTGAAGCTCTCCGGGGAGGCACTCCTCGGGAAGCTTGAGTACGGCGTTGATCCTGAAGTTGTCGCATTCGTCGCTGAGCAGGTGAAGGCCGTGACGGCTCTCGGCGTGCAGGTTGGCATCGTGGTCGGCGGCGGAAATATCTTTCGTGGCATGGCTGCAGCAACTGCTACCGGCATGGATCGCGCCACCGCTGACTACATCGGCATGCTCGCTACGGCGATGAATGGTCTCGCCCTCCAAGATGCACTTGAGCGCGCAGGCGTGCCAACGCGAGTGATGACCGCCATCGACATGAACGAAGTTGCTGAGCCCTACATCCGCCGACGCGCTGTGCGACACCTCGAAAAGGGGCGCGTGGTGGTCTTTGTAGCCGGCACGGGGAACCCGTACTTCACCACCGACACTGCTGCTGCGCTGCGCGCGGTCGAGATTGGCGCTGAGGTCGTGTTAAAGGCCACCAAGGTCGACGGGGTCTACGACAAGGATCCGGTGAAGTATCCCGATGCGAAGCGCTATCCAGCGATCACCTATGGACAGGTGCTGGTTGATGGGCTCCGAGTCCTCGACGCCGCGGCCGTCTCGCTCTGCATGGAGAATGACCTGCCGATCGTGGTCTTTGACCTCGACGCCCATGAGAATATTCTGAAGGCTGTGCGCGGCGAAGCGGTCGGCACCCTGATCAGTAAAGGGGGTACGCGATGAGCAGCACGGCAACTGAGCGCATGGCCAAGGCGGTCGAAGCCTTTGGTAAGGATTTAGGCGGCTTCCGAACCGGCCGCGCCAGTGCGTCGCTCGTTGAGCGCGTCACCGTTGAGCACTACGGCGCGATCACACCACTCAACCAGATGGCCGGGATCAGCGTTCCAGAGAATACTCTGCTCGTGATTCAGCCATGGGATAAGTCGGCGATCCCCGCCATTGAGAAGGCTCTCAACAACGCTCAGCTCGGCATGACCCCTGCGGTAGACGGTGGAGTTATCCGACTCCGCGTACCTGCAATGACAGAGGAGCGCCGCAAAGACCTCGTAAAGCAGATGGGTAAGCGGGCCGAAGAGGCGCGTGTTGAGATCCGCAATGTTCGGCGTGACGAGCAAGAGGCGGTCAAGAAGGCGGAGAAGGCCAAGGAGATCGGCGAGGATGATGCTCGCCGCCAGCTCGAGGCGCTTCAGAAGCTGACCGATGGAAAGATTACTGAGATCGACAAGTTGACCGCTGCGAAGGAGCGCGAGGTTCTCGAAGGGTGACCGACGCCGAAATGCGGCGTCCTGCTGACGCAAAGCCGCTGGTGCACAGCATCCCACCGCCCGAGGGCGCGCCGCGCCATGTCGCCATCATCATGGACGGGAATCGGCGCTGGGCACGCGGTCGGAATCTCGATGAACTCGAAGGGCACGTTGCTGGCACAGAGGCTTTGCGCACCGTTCTCAAGCACGCAGTGCAGATCGGCATCCCACATCTAACCGTCTACGCGTTCAGCCGCGAGAATTGGGCCCGCAGCGACAAAGAGGTGGCTCAGCTCTTCAATCTCCTGGCGAAGGTGATCGATGATGAGACGCCCGAGCTACTTGCGCAGGGGGTGGCCGTCCGCTTTCTTGGTCGACTCGCCGAGTTGCCAGATCAGGCGCAGGAGCGCATTGAGGCTGCGTGTGCAAAGACGGTAGGCGGCACAAAGCTCCAGTTGGCTGTCGCTTTTAACTACGGTAGCCGCACCGAGATTGTTGATGCGGTCCGCTCGATCGTTGCGTCTGAGCTTGCTCCAGACAGCATTGATGAGGGCACGATTGCCAGCGCCCTCTACACCGCCGGCACACCAGACCCCGACCTTGTGATTCGCACGGGCGGGGAGGAGCGCCTCTCGAACTTCCTGCTGTGGCAGAGCGCCTACGCAGAGATCGTAACGACGGCAACACTCTGGCCAGACTTTGGTGCGGCGGATCTTGATACGGCGATCGCAACCTACGCCCAGCGAATCCGGCGGTTCGGGCGATGAGCAGCGGAGCGCTGACGCAGCGGGTGATCGGCTCGCTCTTGATCCTTCCCGTAGCCGCCGTTGCGCTCTTCCCACCAGCAGGCACACTCGCGGTAACCGTTCTTCTCATCGCGCTTGCGGCACGAGAGGCGGCTCGAATCCTCACCAAGGTGATCGGTGGAGCCTCCGCGCTCTGGATCACCGTCATCGTGGTCAGCCCGCTCTTCGCCGCCATCTCGCCGGCCCTCGGTGCGGTACTGACAATTACGGCACTCCTGATCTTCGTCGGCACGGTGGTTCGCCGAGCGATTCGTGCGACAGCGAAGGGGCTAGAGCCTGAGCTGCGACTTCTCCTTGGCACGCTGGCTGCGGTGATCTGGTTGAGCCCGTTGACACTGCTCCCACTACTCGCATCGCTAGATCCGCTTGATCGGGGTGCGCCGGCACGCTGGATCGTTTGGCTGTTGGCGATCGTCTGGACCGCAGACAGTGCCGCCTACCTCGTTGGGCGCACGATCGGTCGGCGCAAGTTGGCTCCGGTCCTCTCGCCGCGCAAAAGCCTTGAGGGTTTCATCGGTGGCATTCTCGTTGCGGGTTTCGTTGGCGCCCTGATCGCTGGACCACTCTTCACACTGGGCACCCCCGAAGAGGTGCGCCCGCTCTGGGGGCTGGTCTGGGGTTTGATCATCGCCACTGCGGCGGAAGCGGGTGACCTCCTTGAGTCCCTCTTTAAGCGCGTCGCAGGCGCCGAGAGCGCATCGAATCTGATCCCAGGACACGGTGGCGTTCTTGATCGCATCGATAGCCTGCTGCTCGCGGCGCCCGTCACGCTGATCGCTGCGTTGCTCCTGCGAGCGTAGGGTGAGCCGTATCCGCGTTGCCCTGCTTGGCGCAAGCGGGTCGATCGGCGTCCAAGCTGCCGATGTTATTGCACAGCACCCCGAGGAGTTTGAACTCGTTGCCCTGGCATCAGGCCGCGGTGGTGAGCAGCATGATGCTCTGGCAACGGCCCATTCGCAGGCCCGCAGCCTCGTCGGCGGTAGTGCAGATGATCTGCGGGCCATCGTCCTTGATACCGCGCCAGATGTTGCCCTGATTGCCACGACTGGTGTTGTCGGCCTTGCCGCAACCGTCGCCGCTCTTGAGGCGGGTGTGGCGGTGGCGATCGCGAATAAGGAGACGATCGTCGCCGGAGGTGATGTGGTGATGCGCGCCGCCCGTTCAGCTGCAGATCGCAAGGGGACCAATGTATTGGAACGGTTGCGCCCAGTTGACTCAGAACACTCAGCGCTCTGGCAGTGCCTCGTCGGCGAATCGCTGGATCGCGTTCGGTCACTCTGGCTGACGGCGAGTGGCGGTCCGTTTCGCGAGTCGACCGCCGCCGAGATTGCCGCCGCAACTCCCGCTACGGCGCTCAGGCACCCAACCTGGAGTATGGGGGCGAAGATCACCATTGATTCAGCAACCCTCGTAAACAAGGGCCTTGAGGCGATTGAAGCACACCGACTCTTCACCGTGCCGATGGCGCAGATCAAGATCGTGGTGCACCCACAGAGCGTCGTGCATGGCCTCGTGGAGTTTGTTGATGGATCAACGAAAGCGCAGATGGGGAGCCCGGATATGCGCGGACCGATCGGATACGCCCTCGGCTATCCTATGCGTATGGCTGCAACAATCCCGACCGTGAACCTCGCATCGCACGGATCACTCACGTTCAACGCGCCCGACCTTGTGCGCTTCCCGGGCCTGGCGATCGCCTTGGAGGCAGGTCGAGCCGGCGGGGCAGCCCCAGGCGCTCTGATCGCCGCCGACGGCGTGGCCGTCACCCGCTTCCTGGCTGGGGAGTTCCCGCTGGGCGGCATCCCACAGCTGCTCCGCGATGCGGTTGAGCGGTTTGGCGTTCGCCCCGCCCCAGGGAGCATCAATGAGGTGATCGCGCTGCATGAAGAGGTGACGCTGTTCGCAGAGCGCTGGAGTGGGGCCGCCTGATGGAGATTCTGACCGGCATCGCCGGACCGGTGCTCGTATTCGTGTTCCTCGTTGTGCCGCTCATCGTGGTCCACGAGCTGGGGCATCTCCTTGCCGCGCGACTCCGCGGTATCGACGTTCCTGAGTTTGGCATCGGTTTCCCACCACGCCTCTTCACGCTGCTCCGCGGTCGGCGCACGGAGCTCACCATCAATGCCCTCCCGCTCGGTGGCTTTGTACGCATGGCGGGCAGCGAAGAGGGTGATACCGACCCTGCAGGCTGGGAACGAGCCACGCTGACCTCAAAGGTGCTGGTGATGGTGGCGGGGGTCGCCATGAACATCGTGGTCGCCTTCCTGCTGATGTTGCTCCTCTCTGGACCACTTGCTGAGCGTGCCAGCATCCTCCTCGCTGACGTTCAGCCAGGCTCTCCAGCGGCCGCCGCCGGCATGCTGCCAGGTGACCGCATCGTGGGCTTAGAAGGGGAGACGTTCGACCGCTTCGATTCGCCGCTACGGACCCTTCCCGATCGCGCAGGGGAGAGCGTGCGTGTGACGGTGGAGACTCCTGGCCAAACCGCGCGCGAGGTTTTCATTACGTTGCGCACCGCCGCTGAGGCGGCTGGTCAGGGGTACATGGGTGTGCAGATTGAATCGATTGACGGTGCGGGCCCACTCGCACGCCCAATCGGCGATGTACTGGTACTTGCTGGTACGCGCACCTGGGATGCTGGCACCTCAATTCTCGGCGCGCTGGGCAGTTTCATCACCTCGCCATTCCGACCCGCTGACGGCTCAAGTTCTGTCGCCGGGCCAATCGGTATTGCAGTGGGCGTTTCTGCCGCGGCTGGCAAGCTCGGATTTTCTGGCCTCCTGCATATCGCCGCGCTGCTCTCAGCAAATCTCGGCGTGCTGAATTTGCTACCCATTCCCCCACTTGATGGTGGCCGCGTTGCTGCGCTTTTCCTACGGCGGCTGCTCGGTGAGGTGCGTGGTCGCCGCGTCGAGCGCCAGCTTGTCACGGCCGGTGCCGTGCTGATGCTCGCCCTCTTCGCCTGGATCTCGCTTGGTGACATCCTCAACCTGTTCGGAGTAGAGCGATGAGTCGCGAACTAAACGTCGTCGCACGCCCTGCAGCCGATAGCCCGGATCAACTGCGCCCTGCTCGTCGCTCAACGCCGAGCGTCTCCGTGGGCGGCGTGCTGGTTGGCTCAGCGCATCCGATCGTGGTGCAATCAATGACGAACACTGACACCGCCGACGCGGCAGGAACCGCCGCACAAGTTGCGCACCTTGCACGCGCAGGAAGTCAGATCGTGCGCGTCACGGTCAACAATGATGCAGCTGCCGCGGCCATCCCCGAGATCGTGCAGCGACTGGCCGACGAAGGATTGAGCACGCCGATCGCAGGCGACTTCCACTACAACGGCCACAAGCTCCTCGCCGCTCACCCGAAGAGTGCCGCACTGCTGGCAAAGTATCGGATCAATCCTGGCAATGTCGGGAGTAAGCACCGCGATGAGAATTTCTCGACGATCGTGAAGGTTGCGATTGATCACGACAAACCGGTACGCATCGGCGTCAACTGGGGATCACTCGATCAGGATCTTCTCACGAGGTTGATGGAGGAGAACGCTGCAGTGGCTACTCCCGCTAGCGCACGTGCCGTAACAATCGAAGCGATCGTGCGCTCTGCAATGCAGTCGGCGGAACTCGCTGAAGCGACGGGTCTACCGCACGATCGCATTCTGCTCTCTGCGAAGACTTCTAACGTGCGCGACCTATTTGACGTCTACACCGAGCTAGCAGGCCGCTGCGACTACCCTTTGCATCTCGGCCTAACAGAGGCGGGGATGGGAGTGAAGGGGATCGTGGCCACGAGCGCCGCCCTCGGACATCTGTTGAACCAGGGGATCGGTGACACGATTCGCGTCTCGCTGACACCAGAGCCAGGTGCGGACCGCGCGCTCGAGGTTGAGGTGGCTCAGCAGATCCTTCAGTCGCTTGGCCTTCGTGCCTTCTCGCCACAGGTGACCTCGTGCCCAGGGTGCGGGCGCACCACGAGCACCTTCTTCCAAGAGATGGCGCAAGAGATTCAGGGCTACCTGAAGGCGCGTCTGCCAGAGTGGCGACCACTGCACCCTGGGGTCGAGAACCTCGAGGTCGCGGTCATGGGCTGTGTCGTGAACGGACCAGGGGAGTCGAAGCACGCGAACCTCGGAATCAGCCTTCCAGGCACTTTTGAAGAGCCGGTAGCGCCCGTCTTTCAGGATGGCGCCCTGCTCACCACCCTCCGCGGAGATCGAATCGTGGCTGAGTTCCTAGAGATCCTCGAACGCTACGTAGAGGCCCACTACCCAAAGAGCTAGCGCCCGTCGTCTTTGCGCAGGCTTGGGGCGCCTCAGAAGGGGTCGCAAGCCCGCAGACCTTAGGCCTTCGGATGCCCGTGGTATAGTTCGTGTAACAACGGCCGCCGGACGAGAGACGTGGGTGACCCCCACGTCTTTTTTATCGGGGTCGCAAGTACAGAGGGGAGGCGTGACGTGAGCAAAGAGCTTGTGAGCGCCCTCATTCAGCTAGGCGCTGAGCGCGGTATTGATCGAGCTGCGGTGTTGCAGGCGGCAGAGGAGTCCTACGCGGTCGCTCTGAATCGCCGACACACCTCATCCGACATCCACGTGCGCCTTGATCCTGAATCAGGGGCAATGCGGGTCTT
>NZ_JBBAWK010000019.1:13715-16013 GCF_040397215.1 Candidatus Limnocylindrus sp. | reverse complement strand
GCCGAACCTCAATGCCAGCGCTGGGCTGCATGCGCAGGAGCGCGCGGGCGCGGTCGTAGGCAATAAAGAGGCGTACGGCCATGCCGTACTTCTTGGTCAGGAGCTTCCAGACCTTTGGCATCTGGTCGCTGGCGAGGTTGAACGCTTCGGCGTGGAGCTGTGTGCCGGTGATCGTGCCGGTTGCCGTGCAGGGGGCAACGGCGGCGCGACTGCTGTTGCGCAGACGCTTCACCTTGCCCGCTTTGGCATTGCTAAACAAATAGAGGCTTGTGCCCTCTGCCGCCGCCCACACCGGGGTGGTGACGGGGGTGCCGTCGCGGCGATAGGTGGTGAGGGCGACGTACTGCGCGGAGAGGACGGCGTCGCGCTCAGCGCTCACGCCGGGTCGATCTCGTTGGCAATGTCGCGCAGGCGTCGCGCAAGCGCCGAGAGGTCCTCATCACCGTGGCCCGTCTTGATCAGCTCATCTTCAAGATGCGCCACGAGCATCGCGGTGGGCACCGGCACGTTCAGCTCGTCGGCAAGGCCGATGGCGATGCCGAGGTCTTTGCGGTGCAGCGACACCTTGAAGCCGAGTGGGTAGGTGTCGTTCGCCATGCGCTCCCAGCGATTCTCGAGCGCCCACGAGCGCGCCGATCCGCCGCTCAATGCGGTGACGAGGGTTTGTGGGTCGAGGCCGGCCTTCTGCCCCACCAGGATCCCCTCAGCGAGCGAGAGGTACGTTCCAGAAATCACGATCTGGTTGACCGCCTTGCCGACCTGCCCCGAACCGAGTGGGCCAAGGTGCGTAATCGTTTTGGCGAACGTCTCGATATAAGGGAGCGCTGCGCTGACCGCTTCGGGGGTGCCGCCGAGGAAGACGGTGAGGGTCCCCTTCTGGGCGCCTTCGCTGCCGCCGCTCACGGGCGCGTCAACCATCAGGATGCCCTTCTTGGCGAGCAGCTCCCCCATCTCGCGCGTGGCGCGTGGGGCGATGGTGCTGGTGTCGATGATGATTGCGCCCGACTTCAGTAGGTCAATCGCGCCAGGCTGGCCCGGTGCGCCGAGCAGCAGCGCCTCAACATCGGGCGTATCGGAGACGGAGAGCACCACGGCATCGGCGCCGGTGAGGGCATCGGTGAGTGATGTGTGTTGTGTGGTGCTTGCAGGTGCGGTGCGATGCGTGCCGCGGTTCCAGGCCTGCACACTGTGCCCAGCGGCGGCGAGGTGCCCAGCAATAGGGGCGCCCATGGTGCCTAACCCGAGAACGGCAACGCGACTCATGGCTTAACTATAAGGAGGGCGGGAAATTGGTGCGCCCGGCGGGACTCGAACCCACGACCTTTAGGTCCGCAACCTAACGCTCTATCCACTGAGCTACGGGCGCATCTGCGATGTGCAGCGTACAACGGCTGGCGGAGAGGGAGGGATTCGAACCCTCGACGCAGGAAAACCCCACGTGGCGGTTTAGCAAACCGCTGCACTAGACCTCTATGCGACCTCTCCGAGACCGAGCGCGAGTATCCCAGAATCACCCGCTGAACGCTAGCCGAGGCGCTCCCAGCCCGCGCGGGCGGCTTCGAGGGCAAGTGCGCTGTCAGGAGCCACCGCCACGGCGCGCTCCGCCAGTTTCAGCAGCGGGATGTCGGCCGCCGTATCGCCGAAGGCGGCCACGATGCGACCACCGTCGGCGCAGGCGAGTGCCGCCCGTGCCTTCTCTTCGCCCGATTGCGTTGGCGCGGCGAGTTTGCCTGTTGAAATTCCGTTGATCACTTCAAATGGGGTGCCGAGTGCGATGGTGGCTCCGAGCCTTTTTGCAAACGCCGCGGCGATCGGTTGATAGCCGCCCGTTGCGAGAACGAGTTCAGTGCTTGGGTCGGTTGCTTGTGCCGTGGCGAGTGTTGCCTGCACTGCGGTGACCGCTTCGACGCGTCGGGCTGGCCAGAGGTGGTGCTCTACGACCCACTCCCCCATGGCCGCGAGCTGCTCTTGTGGGACGCCGCGCAGGAGCTTCGTTTGATCCTCGAGCCAGCGGGCGCGAAAGCGCTCCTTATTCATGAGGCCGGAGCGTGCGAGAAAGACGATCGGTAATCGCACGGTAATGAACCGGCGTGCTGCCGGGCTCGGGTAGTTCGCGCGGATCCATTGGTGCACGCCACGCCAGGTTTCGGCGGTTGTAAGCGTGCCGTCCATGTCGCTGACAACGATTGGTCGGGTCATGGGTTAAGTATGCGGGGAAAAAGAGAGAGGCGCCCAGGTTGCCCTGGACGCCTCTCGAACGATCCTCGACGGATCGTTAAAAGTTACTTCTTCTTCGCA